>NZ_DFTU01000054.1:0-2045 GCF_002379485.1 Methylophaga sp. UBA4204
ACCTTTTACAAAGCCAGGCATTTTGCCCTGCCATAACTGCGCCAGCTGCTGGCTGGATATCTCACCTTTTGCAGTCACCAATGTCGACTCCGTTCCAGGTAGGACATCAATCTTCATAGGCCTGTCTAAAAAAGTGGCGGTAATCGCCTCTGCGTTTACTCCATCATTACTGAAAAATAACTGGCCGTTGATATTTTGAATCGGCATATCCGGCATGGCGGTAACCGTGAGCTGACTGGTTTCAAAACTGACATGACCATCGGCATCAGTGGCATTTGGATCAAGTAATGGAATTTTCAAGTTAAGGGCAATATTGCTTTTGCCTTCAGCTTTTACCCAATCGGTGATATCGCCATACCGCGAACTGAGCGGGCTTGCTTGTAAAAAATTCAAGGCATCCTCTGTATTTCCTGATAACAACCCGGTCAGATCCAACACCGGTTTGCCAGCGTAGATATTGTTGATTTCAGCACTGACATTTACAAAATCAAACCCGGCAATTCTGCCGGCTTTAGGCAAAATATCTAATTTGTTGCCGCTGCTCAGAACTTGGCCACTAATATTTTCCAATACCGGCCAGCCTTTACCATAATCCAGGCCTACGTTAATGACATTAAGCGTAGCTTCAAATTCGTTTTCGCTATTCTCGCCAGTAAACGGAAACTCTGCCAAATTGCCTTTTAATTTGAGGCTTCCTGTTTCAATCTGGCCGCCGGTATAAGCCTTTTCTGCCCACTTTAGATAATCCGGATCCAGAATTGAACGCGGCACATAACTCAACCAATTTGCAATTGCCACATCCAGCATCTGCAGATCTATATCGGCAAACGTGGTATTGGATTGATGTTCAAGACCAACTTCACCGCGCAGGGTCATATCATTGTTCCAGATATTCAAATCTGTCAGCTGCATCTGCCAGTTCGTTTCAGCAGTGTTCCAGTCCAGATTAGCTTCGGCCATATCGAAATAAATTGCTTCAGGCAACCAGGTGGGTGCATACATCGTCAGGTTACGGCTGCTGATCAGTGCATGGGCGGAAGCCGGTTCCCATTCAACCTCCATACTAAGTCCAGTCACCCCTGGCACTTGATCAACCGGTTGACTGGCAAACTCATCCACAATCATCTTTGCAGACTGAAGTTCATTATTACTGTTCAGTGATAGTTGTATGTCTCGGATATCTCCAGCAGGCTGATACTGTGTCAGTAGGGCTGGTGCTTTATCACTTAATAATGCTAACGCTGTCAGATCGCTGAGACGAACAAAACTGGTTTCTGCAAACCAGCCATCAGTTTCTGAAAACTGTAGATTTAATGTGGACTGAGGCCAACTGTCATCATCAATAGTTAGCTGGATCGGCTCGGCAGCTAATTGCCATGCAGTTCCATCTCCCTGCCAGTTAAATTCTCCTGACAAAGAATTTATAGTGACTGATCCACGATCTGGATGACTCAGGTTTTCCAGTGCAACATCTAAAAGCTGAATTTGCCCTTGCCATTGTTTATTCAAGTTTGAACCAATACCAACACTGACATCAGCACGGCCACGTGTCACAGACACATCTTGCATTTGTTGATTCTGAAAAATTGTGGCCAATTGCAATTGTCTGGCGTCCAGCTGCTCAACCCGCCAATTTGAGATTCCTGATGACGTTAACATTGCGTCTACTGTGAAACTTAGTTGCTGCCCCAGATGGTGAGGTAATTGAATATCACCTATCAATGTGGATTGTTTGCCCTGCAATAAGGCCAGTTCATTTACTTCATAAAGACCACTGAACTGAGGTTGCATTTGGTCATCGAATTGGATTTGGGCCGACAATAGTTCGATGCCACGCCATGAGCGGATCTGCTCGGCCCAGTCAATCTGTGTGTCATCAAACTTTTGATCAACAGACTTTCCCTGCAGACCGATAAGGCTGATATCACCATCAGCAGAACGTTTTATGCCCAATTGCAGACCAGAGATACGTGCCGTATCAACCACCAACGCTCTTTGCTGCAAACTGGCAATCAGATCGACACCGATATAAAGCTCTTCTGCGG
>NZ_DFTU01000054.1:2120-10676 GCF_002379485.1 Methylophaga sp. UBA4204
CGATATAAAGCTCTTCTGCGGTAAACAGTTCACCAATATCTGGCTCTGCCTGCATCACCGAAATATCGGTCACCATTAATTTTGGAAACAAATCAAACCAGTAAAGACCTGCTTCACCAATTTGAATCGGATAACCGGTTTTTTCAGTTGCCCATGCAGCAATTTCATCTTTTCGTTCGGCAATGGCATTGGAAAACCAGTACGCCAGTCCAACACAGACCAGCATGATCACCGCAGTCATAACCACAATATTGGTAACTTGTCTTCCTGCAATGTGCAGGCTGCGATGCATAAGCGACATAACTACATCAGCACCACATTAAATTGTTCACGGCCATATTGAGGCTCACACTGAAACAGAATCGGTTTACTAATAAATTGCTCTAACTCAGCCACTTTCGTGGAATCTTCATCATTAAGACGATCAATCACGTCCTGAGAGGCCAACACCAGAAACTGTTTCGATTCGTATTGACGCGATTCACGCAGAATTTCTCGGAAAATCTCATAACAGACCGTTTCAACATTTTTGGTATAGCCTCGACCATCACAGCAGGGACAGGGCTCACAAAGGATATGCCCCAGGCTTTCACGCGTGCGTTTACGGGTCATTTCCACCAGCCCCAGTTCGGAAACCGCACAGATATTATGTTTGGCTCGATCCAGCAACATGGCTTTTTCCAGCGTCCGCAAAACCTGTTCACGGTGACTGAGTTCTTCCATATCAATAAAATCAATAATGATAATGCCGCCAAGGTTTCGCACTCGCAGCTGGCGTGCTATGGCCTGTGCAGCTTCAAGATTGGTTTTGAAAATGGTTTCTTCGAGATTTTTATGGCCGACAAAGCCACCGGTGTTTACGTCGACGGTGGTCATAGCTTCGGTCTGATCAAAAATCACATATCCACCTGATTTCAGTGGCACCTTACGATCCAGTGCTTTCTGAATTTCGTCTTCCACACCAAATAAATCAAATAATGGTCGATCCCCCCGATAATGTTCCAGTCGGGCAGCACATTCCGGCATAAATCCTTCAGCAAACTGCTGAGCTTCTTTAAAGGTTTCAGCAGCATCAATGCGAATGCGATCAATCTCTGGAGAAAACAAATCCCGCAAAGCACGTAAGGTTAAGGGCAAATCCTGATATAAAGCCTCCCCGCATTGGGTAGAAGTGACGCGTTGACGCAATTTTTCCCACAAGCGATGCAAAAAATCCAGATCGGCGCGTAATTCGGCATCGCTGACACCTTCTGCTGCTGTACGTAAAATGTATCCCCCCTGTTGCTCTCCCAACAGCTCCGACAAACAGATTTTCAGTCGCTCGCGCTCAGCTTCACCCTCAATTTTCAATGAGATGCCGATGCCTTCCGCTTCGGGCATATACACCAGATAACGGGATGAAGCTGACAACTGCGTGGTCAATCTTGCGCCTTTACTGCCCATCGGATCCTTGATCACCTGAACCAATAACTCATCACCCTCGCGTAGCAGGCTGGTAATCGGCGGTGTAATTCGCGGGGCTTCTTTTAAATCACCAGACTGTCCTTTGGGAATCGAAATATCCGAAGCGTGCAGAAAGGCTGCACGGGATAAGCCGATCTCAACAAAGGCAGCCTGCATCCCAGGTAATACCCGACAGACTTTTCCTTTGTATATGTTGCCAACTAATCCACGATGTTCACTGCGCTCAATGAAAATTTCCTGCAACACACCGTTTTCCACCACTGCAGCACGGGTTTCACTGGGCGTGACATTAATCAGAATTTCACTGCTCATTGACGATATTTACCTGTTGTAAAATCTGACTGGTTTCAAATAATGGCAGGCCCATCACACCGGAGTAACTGCCTTTGATATTTTCAATAAACATAGCAGCTAAGCCCTGTACCGCATATCCTCCAGCCTTATCTTTTCCTTCTCCAGTGGCAAGATACCAGTCAATTTCGGCTGAACTCAGCTTTTTGAATTGTACGTCACTGATTTGCAAGCTTAGCCAATGTTGCTGTTGCCAGACAATCGCCACTGCGCTGAGCACCTGATGTCTGCTAGCAGATAATTGCAGCAAAAAAGCTTCTGCCTGTTGCAGGTTTTCCGGCTTGCCAAGAATTTGCTGTGAAGGCAAAACCACAGCAGTATCGGCGCCTATGACCGGTCGATAGTCTGTCTTTAGAGTTTCCCAGCCTGCCTGAGCTTTGGCTAATGCAATACGCTTGGCATAATCGGACGGCGTTTCTGCCGCTAAAACAGATTCATCAACGGCAACGTTTAATACAGAAAAATCGACTCCGATTTGAGTCAGGAGTTCACGCCGTCGCGGTGAAGCAGAGGCCAGATAAACTTTGGGAAATTTCATGCGCGATGGTAGGGATGATTCTGCAGAACCGTCCAGGCACGATATAACTGTTCTGCAACCACAATTCGAACCAACGGATGTGGCAAGGTCAGATTGGATAATGACCATTTTTGATCGGCACGTTGCTGGCACTCATCGGATAAGCCATCCGGTCCACCAATCAACAGACTGACATCCCGACCGGATGCCTGCCAGTTTTTTAATTGCTCCGCCAGCTGTTCCGTCGACCAGTTACGACCACCGACTTCCAGCGCGACCACATAATCATTTTGCGGTAAAGCGGTCATGATCCGTTTGCCCTCTTCCTGCATCCATTGTCCTGAACTGCCTGATTTACCTCGCTTTGACGGAGCAATTTCCTGCAGATTAAGCTGACATTCCCTCGGCATACGCCGTGCGTATTCGTTATAACCTTCGATAACCCACTGCGGCATTTTCTGGCCGACAGCAAGCAGATTCAGTTTCATTCACTATCTGCCGAAGCACTTTGCGTAACTTCAGCGACAGACCATAATTTTTCCAGATTGTAAGTCGCTCTGGTTTGCGGTGTCATAATATGTGCAATTACGTCACCTAAATCCACCAAAGCCCATTCGCCAATATCTTCACCTTCCATGCCGAGAGGTTGGACGCCAGCCGCTTTTGCCTGCGAAGAAACTTCATTCGCCAATGCTTTAACCTGTCTGTTGGATTTACCAGTAGCGATGATCATCACATCCGTAACATCGGTCATACCGGTTACATCCAGCACGGTAATATCCTCTGCTTTAATGTCTTCCAGTGCGTCTATCACTAATAATTTCAATTGTTCTGCCTTCATGGGCACTCCAAATAATAAATTTCGTTGTTAAGTTTAACGTATGTCAGCCTGTGCGTCTGTGGTGGTTTCGACGAAGCGGTCACTCGGCCCCTCCGGAAACCACTGGCTGGTTTTTCTGGTAATGAAATAGGCGGTCAGTCCGACCCACTCGCGCCAGGCAGGCTCAAGTTTTTCCAGTTGTTCAAAAACCGCAAAGTCCAACTGACGGGACTCTCCCGTCTGACTGCGATAATCCACCGGATAGGGTAATACCTTTATACCCTGTTTTTCAGCAATGCCTACTGACCGCGGCATATGATAAGCCGATGTCACCAAAAGATACTGGCCATTTCTTTTGGGTATGACTGTTTTTAGCCGTTGGAAATTTTCGTAGGTATTACGTGACTGAGATTCAATGATCAGTCGCTCTTCATCAATTCCCACCATGGTCAATAATTGATGGCTAAGCTCGGCAGGCGTTGCCCCGGCATCAAAGCGCAGTAAATTGCTACCACCGGTAAAAATGATTGGACTGTCAGGGTACTTTTTGGCTAACAATGCAGCCCCAAAATAACGGTCACTGGCCTGGCCGACCTGAGGCTGTTGCCAACTGATGGTGGTTTTTATATCTTCACCGCCCCCCAGAACAATGATGCCATCAATATTTTCTGGCAGCTGCTGGGGTTGGCTGATACGGGCTTCCAGTGGATGAATTAACCAGTCGCCAATTGGAAATATCATCAGACTCAAACTGAACACCAGCGCTGGCAACAGAAATCTTAACGCGATTGTTCGGTAACCGAACAATAAAAATAGCGTGCCAAATACCAGGAACAGATTAAGCATCATAAACGGACTGAGCAATGCCCAAGCCAATTTTGATAGTACAAAAAATACTTGTTCCATTAAACGTTACTGTTTTTTCGACTGGTAGAGTTCTAATTGCTCTATCACAGCAATAACCGAATCCGGTAACAAAAAATTGACCGGGTTTCCCGCCGACAATTCATCACGGATTTGCGTGGCGGAAATCGCCATTGGCGTTACATTCAATGGCCATATCTTGCCTGATGAGAGTTGTCGATCTTCTGCCTGAGCCAGATTCTGGTGATACCAGACCTCTAGTTCTTCATGCATATCCAATGTTTCATCAGGTCTTTGCACCACCACGATATGCGCTAATTGCAAAATCTGTTGCCAGCGGGACCAGCTGCTAATGTTACGAAAAGCATCGGTACCCAGAATAAGAAATAATGGGTTATTAACAAATTGTTCGCGCAGACTGAGTAAGGTATCCACCGAAAAAGAGGGCCCTTCACGATGCAGTTCTCGATCGTCAACAGTTAATTGGGGAACATATTTTACTGCGATTTCCAGCATCAACCGCCGTGCATCAGCACTGGCCATGGTGGGCTGGCGATGCGGCGGTATCGCACACGGAATCAGCCGGACATGATTTAACTCCAGCTGCTGACAGACTTCCAGAGCCGAGCGCAAATGCCCGAAATGCACCGGATCAAAGGTACCGCCAAGAATGCCTATTGTCTCGGTTTTATGTTCTGATTTGACCACTACCAAACACTATCCATTTTTGTGACGTCAAACCATTTAAACCCACCGGACCACGAGCATGCAATTTATCGGTAGAAATACCGATTTCAGCACCCAGACCATATTCAAAACCATCAGCAAAACGTGTCGATGCATTTACCAACACTGAACTGGAGTCTACTTCCTGCAGAAAGCGTCTAGCGGTGTCATAATTTTGCGTCACGATACTTTCGGTATGGGCAGAACTATGCTGATAAATATGCAGCATCGCATCGTCTACATCTTTGACAATTTTTATCGACAGAATGGGGGCAAGATATTCAGTATCCCAATCGGCGTCCGTTGCCACGGTGATATCCGGCAGAATATGTAAGGTTTCATTGCAGCCTCGTAATTCAACGCCTTCATTGATAAAACGCTTGGCCATAGCAGGCAAAAACTCGCTGGCAATATCAGCATGTACCAGCAGCGTTTCCATTGCATTGCATACACCATAACGGTGACATTTGGCATTAAAGGCAATCTCTTGCGCCATGCTCAAATCAGCTTCCACATCGACATATACATGACAGATGCCATCAAGATGCTTGATAACAGGCACTCGAGCGTCATGACTGATACGTTCTATCAGACTCTTCCCACCGCGTGGCACTATGACATCGACATATTCAGGCATGGTAATCAGTTGACCTACTACTTCACGATCCGTGATTTCAACGACCTGAACCGCAGTAATTGGTAAACCGGCCTGCTGCAATCCCTGATGGATGCAGTCTGCAATAGCCTGATTCGAATGTATTGCTTCGCTGCCACCACGCAGAATAGTTGCATTACCGGATTTCAGACATAATCCTGCAGCATCCGCGGTCACATTTGGCCGTGATTCATAAATAATGCCAATAACGCCCAGCGGTACCCGCATCTGGCCCAATTGAATACCGGAAGGCCGATACCGCATATCACTGATTTCGCCGATAGGATCAGATAATGCCGCAATTTGTTCCAGACCTTGTGCCATTGACTCAATCCGGTCATCGGTCAATGTCAAACGATCCAGCATCGCAGCATCCAGTCCTTTGGCTTTGCCAGCCTGCAAATCCTGTTGATTGGCAGTTTTCAAGCCATCAGCCTGACTGCGGATCGCCGTGGCAATCGCCAATAGCGCCGCA
This sequence comes from Methylophaga sp. UBA4204, assembly GCF_002379485.1. Taxonomy (NCBI): domain Bacteria; kingdom Pseudomonadati; phylum Pseudomonadota; class Gammaproteobacteria; order Thiotrichales; family Piscirickettsiaceae; genus Methylophaga; species Methylophaga sp. UBA4204. Next base: position 7,993 of record NZ_DFTU01000054.1, read on the forward strand.
TTTTTATTATTGGTCGTTGCGCGTGCTAATACCAGGCTGGCTTCGCGGGCCTGTTGACCCAGTTTCTGCATGTAGGCTGCGACTTCCACAGCACTCTCCTCTTTTAATTTCTCTGCTTTCATGTTTGCTGTAATTGCATTGGCACACCAGCAACCTGTAGACACAGGGTGGTCAGCATCCGCCATGCATTATCATTACCGCCACCTTTTGCAGCGCGATCAATTGCCGCCATTTGCGGTAAAAATGTTCGCCATTTTGCTGCAGCATGGCGACGTAATCCTGTTTGAATCAACGGTCTCGCCTTATCCCAAACGGGAGGTTTCTGACTGCTGAAAACCTGGGCCGGTGCAGCACCTTTGTCCAATTGATCGGCCATATCAACCATTCGATGTAAAGACCAGGATACTGCCGAAAACACGGCCAATACATCATTACCTTCCGCCTGTAACATTCTTAACATACGCGGAATCTTGGCAGACTGACCAGAATAGACAGCATCCATCAGTGAAAATGCTTCAAATCGGGCACTGTCAGCAACGCTTTCCATTAATAAGGGTTCATCCACATTACCATCAGGGCTAAGTAATACCAGTTTATCGATTTCCTGAGCGGCAGCGAATAAATTGCCTTCTGTTCTTTCTGCCAGCATGGTGGCGACAGAGAAGTTTGCCTGCAAGCCTTTCTGTTGCATGCGCTGCTGGATCCAGCGGGGAAGCATTTCAATACTGACCGGCCAGAGCGGAACACTGATGCCTGCACTTTCCAATGCAGTAAACCACTTTGCTTTTTGTTGCTGGGGCGTCAGCTTGCCAGTGATCAGTAATAAAAACGTATCGGGTGCAGGTTGCTCGGCAAATTCTCTCAGAAACGCTCCGCCTTCTTTACCGGGGGCCCCTGAAGGCAACCTGATCTCGACCAGTTTCTGCGAAGCAAACAGGGAAAGACTATCGTCAGCAAATCTAAGTTTGGACCAGTCAAAACGGGCATCGGCATGCCAAACCTGCCGTTCGGTAATACCCTGAACTTTGGCTTGCTGACGGATCGTATCCGCAGCTTCTTCCACTAGCAGAGGCTCATCACCATACAGCACACTGGTGACAGGAAAACTACGTTGTATCTGTGAGCTGAGCTGTTCTGCTTTAACTCGCATCAAATCTAATCCAAAGCGGATAAACGGCGAACTATTGCCTGACTGATTTGTTTTTCCATTTCTTCACGCAACAAACTTTCTTCACCATCACGTCCTAATACCTGTTCCTGGTCAAACTGATAATCTCGCTGGGCTTCAAATCGTTCATTATCGATTAGTTTATTTTGCTGATTGTCTGTCAGTTGAAATGCGACTTCCAATATCAATTCATATTCACTGACCTTGGCATTACCCCCCACTGACAATACATGTCGCTCATAGCGATTTTCCAGGAAGCTTAATACCGCCGCGCCTTCCATATAGTCGTCAACCACATTAATACCGTTACGTCTCAAGGTGCGTTTCAGTTCCAAGCCGAGTCCCTGACGCATACTGATCCCCTGAATATGCAATGTCTGTATGCTTTCAGGTAAATCTGCGGCACCACGCAACTGGAAACCGCAAGCCGCTACCGTCATACAAAAAACTGCAATTATCAGTTTCTTCAACATTACTGTTTCCTTTGTTTATCAGCCGACAACAATATTAATCAGTCTTCCTGGCACCAGAATAATCTTGCGGATGGTTTTACCATCAATATAACGCTGAACATTTTCATCTGCGATAGCCAGTGGCTCGATATCCGCTTGCTGGGCATTTACATCGACCATCAATTTCGAACGTAGCTTACCATTGACCTGAATCATCAGCTCGGTTTTGTCCTGTTTTAGCGCCTCGGCATCGACTTGAGGCCACTGAGCGTCAATCACGGCTTTGTCATAACCCAGCTGAGACCATAATGCATGACAGATATGCGGCGTAATAGGTGCCAACATCAACACCACTAATTCAAGTACTTCCTGGCGAACTGCCCGCGCCTGAGTATCTTGTTCGGTAAATTTGCTTAAGCCGTTCATCAACTCCATCACTGCTGCAATAGCCGTATTAAACGTATGACGACGCCCCAAATCATCGCTCACTTTTGTCAGTGTCTGGTGGGCCAGACGGCGCAAGTCTGTCGCGGCTTCGGACAGGTCGGTAAGGTTTTTGTCTTTCACTACACCTTTTTCAGTGTGCTCATGAACACTGCGCCATAACCGTTTAAGAAAACGGTTAGCACCCTCCACTGCGTTATCTGACCATTCCAGTGACATTTCGGGTGGCGCGGCAAACATCATAAACAGGCGCGCAGTATCGGCACCGTATTCATCGATTAATGCCTGTGGATCAACAGTGTTACCTTTTGACTTGGACATTTTGGCACCATCTTTCAGTACCATACCCTGAGTTAACAGGTTCTTGAATGGCTCATCACCACTGACAAGACCTTCATCACGTAATAATTTATGGAAGAACCGGGCATACAGTAAATGCAAAACAGCGTGTTCGATGCCACCAATATATTGATCAACCGGTAACCAGTAATCAGCCCGTTGATCCAGCATCGCTTCGTGATTATCGGCACTGGTAAATCGTGCGTAATACCAGGATGATTCAAAGAACGTATCAAAGGTATCGGTTTCTCGGCGAGCCGGTTTGCCACACTCCGGACAAT
>NZ_DFTU01000054.1:10782-14178 GCF_002379485.1 Methylophaga sp. UBA4204
GTTTGCCACACTCCGGACAATCACATTGATAAAACTCGGGCATGGATTTGATCGGTGAGCCCGAGCCATCGACCACAACATCTTCCGGCAATAACACAGGTAAATCGGTTTCCGGCACGGGAACTGCACCACAGTGATCACAGTAGATTATCGGGATCGGCGTGCCCCAATAACGCTGTCGTGAAACACCCCAGTCACGTAAACGATAGTTGACCTGGCGTTCGCCTTTATTCTGTTTGGTTAATTCATCGGCAATCGCGTCAAAAGCTTCTGCTGAAGTCAGTCCCGTAAACTGCGACGAGTTTACCAAGCGACCTTTTTCAGTAAAGGCATTCTGTTGCAGGTCAATTTCACTGTCGTCCGTTGGTGCAATAACCTGACGAATAGGTAAATCATATTTTTGCGCAAATTCAAAATCACGCTGATCGTGGGCAGGTACAGACATAACCGCGCCGGTGCCATAGCCCATCAATACAAAGTTAGCAACCCAAACTGGAATACGTTCACCACTGACTGGATGAATGACCGATATACCGGTCGCCATGCCTTTTTTCTCAGCGGTTTCCATTGCTGCTTCGGTGGTGTCAGTTTTCTTACATTCTTCGATAAACTGCTGTAACTGCACATTGGTCTCAGCCATACGCAAAGCTAACGGATGTTCTGCTGCAATGGCCAGATAACTGACCCCCATCAGAGTATCTGGACGTGTGGTGTAAACAGCTAGATCCTCATCACTGTCTGCCACAACAAAGGTGATTTGTACACCTTCGGAACGACCAATCCAATTGGCCTGCATGGTTTTGACCTGATCCGGCCAGCCAGATAACTGTTGCAGATCATTACGCAGATCTTCTGCGTAATCTGTGATTTTCATAAACCATTGCGGTATTTCACGACGCTCAACTAATGCACCTGATCGCCAACCACGTCCATCTATAACCTGCTCATTGGCCAATACCGTTTGATCGACCGGATCCCAGTTAACAGCAGCGGTTTTGTTATAAACCAGACCTTTTTTGAATAAGCGTACAAACAGCCATTGTTCCCAACGGTAATAGTCCGGTTTACAGGTGGCGATTTCTCGATCCCAGTCATACGCGAGACCCAGACGCTGTAACTGAGCACGCATATAATCGATGTTTTTGTAGGTCCATTCGGCAGGTGGCACCTGATGTCCTAATGCAGCATTTTCAGCAGGTAAACCAAAGGCATCCCACCCCATTGGTTGCAACACATTTTTGCCCAGCATGCGCTGATAACGTGAAATAACATCACCAATGGTGTAATTACGCACATGCCCCATATGCAGCTGACCGCTGGGATAGGGAAACATCGACAGGCAATAGAATTTTTCTTTACTGGTGTCTTCGGTAGCACGGAAAGTTTGATGCTGCTGCCACCAGGTTTGGGCAGCAGTTTCGATCACATCTGGGCGATAATCAGCTTGCATGGGTTCTCTTTGTGAATACGGTGCAGGAAAGGTGGAAGGATACCTCAGCGACAGAAATGCCGAAAGCACCGAATAGTTTATTGACTCATCAGAGGGTAATTTCTATCGGCTATGCAATCAGAAACAGTGCAGCAGAAGATACTGCACTGTGAAGTTTTATCTAGATTCTGAATTCTTCTAACTTACGTCCACGATTCAGTTCTTCAACTAACCATAAAGGACGTTTACCAAACCCTTTCCAGGTTTTTTGCGGATCTTGCGGATGACGGTATTTGTCAGCACTTTCAGCACGAGGTTTGCGTGCACCTGATAAACCCACTCGCATATTTTTAGCCACAGCCGTCAGGGCTTCTGCAGGAGTAACTTTTTTTTCTTTTGCCAGGGCTCTTACCGCATCAGCCACAGCAACAACATCGCTATCTTTACTATTGAGTTCTGTCACTTTTTTAGTTTTCAATTTTTTAATTTGTTTTTTTGACTGACTAATCAATTTTTGCAGCTCTTGTTCTGAGAGTTTTTCCAGTTGCAAAGCAGATAAATTACTCATCGCATTACCTTTTATCTAAAACTTATAAAAACAAATAATATCAGTATTATTAACTTTGTCTATTTGAAAACTTTTTAATTCCCAGCAGACACCAGTACTTTGTATTTTGCATAAAGTTGATCATGAGATTCAACATTATCTGGATCTTTAGGTATGCAATCCACCGGACAGACTTCTACGCATTGTGGGGTATCAAAATGGCCTACACATTCCGTACACAGGTCAGGATCAATTACATAAATTTCCTCACCTTGCGAAATTGCGCCATTAGGACATTCCGGTTCGCATACATCACAATTAATGCATTCGTCAGTAATAAACAGAGACATGGTTTACTCCGATAACTCTTTATAAAACGGTAATTAAACCGATAAATTTTAACTCGACTGTTTTTTGTCTGCCAGTTGCTGCTGTAATGCCTGTTGTACGCAGGGCGCAACAAATTGGGAAACATCTCCACCCAAAGCCGCTATTTGTCTGATCAGGCTTGATGAAATAAACGTAAATTGTTCTGCCGGAGCCAGAAATAGTGTTTCAACTTCCCACTGTAAACGGCGATTCATTGCGGCAAGTTGAACTTCGTATTCAAAATCTGAAACAGCACGAAGTCCACGAATAATGACTGAGGCATTTCGCTGCATTGCATAATTCACCAATAAACCATCGAAGGATGTAATTTCGATATTGGGTAAATCATCCAGGGTTTGTTTGGCTAATGCCAAACGTTGCTCAATTGAAAATACCGGTTTTTTACCGGTGTCCGCAGCGACAGCAACAATCACTTTTTCAAATAAACGGCTGGCACGTTGAACCAAATCTGTATGCCCGTGGGTAATCGGATCAAATGTACCTGGATAGATGGCGGTGATTGACATGCCAAAACCTTATTGCATTTTAAATAAACAATATCTTACATCACCTGCCTGTTTATCTTTAAATAAATGCCAGGTATCTGGTAACCCAGTCAGATTTTGATGTTTATTACATTCCAGATAAACCAGACTATTTTTATGCAATAAATTTCGCTGAGTTAATAAACCGGCTATTTCAGACCATAAATCCGCACCAAAAGGCGGATCCAGAAAAATAATATCGTAAGGGGTGCTGCATTGATTTAAAAACTGCTGTGCGGTTTGCCTGAACAATGCACATTGCTCTGCAGCTAACATTGTTTTATTGGCCTGCAACTGTTTATAAGCCTGCAGATCCAGTTCAACCATATCAACTTTTGCAGCGCCCCTTGAGGCTGCCTCAAAACCCAAAGCACCGCTACCACTGAATAGATCAATACAAACGGCTTCTGGTAAATGCGGTTGTAACCAGTTAAACAGTGTCTCGCGGATACGATCAGAGGTCGGTCTCAATCCTTCCACGGCAGGGAATGATAATCTTCTCCCAC
>NZ_DFTU01000054.1:14255-24536 GCF_002379485.1 Methylophaga sp. UBA4204
CCCCATTGGCCGCCGATAATTCGAACAGATTGACGTGATGTTTTATTCAGCGTCGCCACCCACCAGTATTGTGACCATTTTTTGGGGATGGATACGTTTTTGATAAGCGGCTTTTATTTGATCAACCGTCACTGCGTTCACTCTTGAATTAAAGGTTTCCAGATGATCCAGCGGCAACTGATAAAAGCCCATCATCGCCAGATAATCGGCAATTTTACTATTGCTATCCAGGCGCAAGGCAAATCCACCGGTAATATTTTTCTGTGCGGCTGTGAGTTGTTCTTTAGTGGGGCCCTGCTCAACAAAATCCACTAACGTCTGATTCAGTACATCCAATGCCAGTTCTGCCTGATCATTACGGGTTTGCAGACCAAACTGGTAAGGGCCGGCCTCCCGCATTGGTCTGAAATAACTATAAGCACTATAGGATAAGCCACGTTTTTCACGAATTTCATCACTGATAATGGACACCAGTCCACTGCCACCTAAAACATGATTACCCACATACAGCGGGAAAAAATCTGGATCATCGCGGGTTAAACCAGGTTGCCCCATCAAAATCGTGGTTTGACTCGATGGATAAGGCAAATTCTTTTGTTGGGCAGTTTCAAGTGGTTCAACTTCAGGTAAGGCCGCAGCCTTTTTTCCCGCGGGAAGGCTACCGGAAATTTTTTCTGACAAGGCTTTTGCCTGTTTAATATCCACATCACCTACAATGACCAGTACAGCATTGTTCGCCACATAAAATTGCTGATAAAACTGTTGCAAATCGGCAATGCTGATTTCATCTATTGAAGCTTCGGTGCCTATTGGCATGGATGAATACGGATGGTCATCGTACAGCTGCTGATAAAAAGCGCGATCAGCTATAGCAGAAGGCGATTGTTTTTCGCTTTGCAAACTGGTTTTAACTTGATTAATAAGACGATCAAAAGACCTTTCCGGAAAGGACGGTTGACTGATAACTTCTACAAACGTATCGATAGCAGGTTTTAAAGCATCTGCTTTGGATAAAGTCCGCAAACTCAACACCGCCATATCGCGCTCAGACTCAGAGCTGAATTCGGCACCGACATCATCAAATGCAGTAGCAATAGCATCGGTGTCTTTGTTTTTGGTACCTTGATTGAGCATTGAGCTCGTCAGTAATGCCACCCCGCCTTTCGGATCTCTCGCGGCGCCAGCATCAAATACCAGACGAATGTCCAATATGGGCAATTCCTGGGCTTTGACAAAATATACCTGGGTGCCATTGGCAGTTTGCCAATTTTCTATTTGCGGACTGGCAGAAACGCTAAAGGCCAGTAATAATCCAGTGAATAAAAAAGAGAACTTAGCGAGCATGTGGATCTCCCGAAGTAGGACGTGGAGTAGTATTGTCTGTGGGCATTGGAATCAGTTCTGCGACGGTAAGTCCTTCATCAATAAAATATTTTTGTGCAACCTGTTGAACCTGTTCAGCAGTAATTGCACTGATTTTATCGGGATAACTGTCAACCAGACGCCAATCGAGGCCAACTGTTTCCAGCATGCCTAACTGCATGGCCTGGTAGAAAACACTATCAAGCTGATAGACAGAGCTGGCAATCACCTGAGTTTTGACGCGTTGTAACTCTGCCTCGGTAACGAGTTCAGCTTTAATTTTATCAAGTTGATTCAACACAGCGTGCTTGACGTCCTCGACAGACTTACCTTGAGCAGGTGTACCAGCAATGGTAAATACATCATCCAAACGGGAAAACGCACTGTTATAAGCACTTATTCCGGCAGCTACCTGCTGTTCACGAATCAATTCACGAGAGAACCGGCTACTTGCACCACCATCAAGAATGCCTGCCAGAACATCTAAGGCATAGGGTTCCCAATCTTGCTCAGCAGTTTTAACCACCGGCACTTTCCAGCCCATCATCAAATAAGGCAGTTCTGCAGGCGCTTTTAACTCCAAAGTACGCTTGCCACGCTGAACAACTTCAATCTGAGGTTTAACCGTTGCCAGTTCTTCTGGTTTCAATGGGCCAAAATATTTCTGTGCTAACTGGTAAACCTCGTCGGGCTTAACATCGCCGACCACCACAACGGTTGCGTTATTTGGGGCATACCACATTTGGTACCACTCACGCAGGTCTTCTGGATCATAATGATTAATATCATTCATCCAGCCAATAACCGGGTGATGATAAGGGCTATTCATAAACGCCATGGCATTCATTGCTTCACGTAATAACGAACGTGGATTATCATCAGTACGCATGCGCCGCTCTTCAGCAACCACCTCTCGTTCTTTGAGTAACTCGGCATCATCAATAATCAAGTTGCGCATTCGCTCGGCTTCAAGGCGAAAACTGATTTCCAAACGCTCTTTTTCCAGTGTTTGAAAATAGGCCGTGTAATCACGTCCGGTAAAGGCGTTTTGAGAGCCACCATTTTCGGCAATAATGCGGGAAAACTCATTTGGTCCAAGGTTTTCCGTGCCCTTGAACATCATATGTTCAAGAATATGTGATATACCGGTAATGCCATTGTGCTCATAGCTTGAACCGACTTTGTACCAGACCTGGGAAACCACAACCGGTGCCCGGTTATCCGGTTTGACCAGTAATTTAAGACCATTGTCCAGCTGATATTCACTGACTTGCGCAAAGCCAATAACAGGCACTATCAGCAGTGCCCAAACAAGTTTTTTTAAGGTGTGCATCTGCATCTCACAATTGATCACATGATAAGATTAATAATCGAACACTAACGACAAACCGAGAATATGTTTAGTTTCCTCAGAAAAAAAGCCAAACCCAGCGAAAACAGCAGTGAGGAGCAACTCCTCACTGAACAGCAGTCAGCCGCACATGATGCGGAAAATACCGCAGATACTCAAGCCAGCAATGTTTCAGAGACCCCAGGATTTTTTGGACGCCTCAAACAGGGACTGAGTCGCAGCAGCACCAAATTGACCGAAGGCTTTGCCGATTTGGTACTAGGCAGAAAAACTATTGATGATGATTTGCTTGAAGAACTGGAAACCCAACTGCTCAGTGCAGATTTAGGGATAGAAGCTACACAGACCATCATTAACGACTTAACACAACGTGTTGCCCGTAAGCAGCTTAATGACCCGGAAGCCCTGTTTGCAGCAATGCACGCTGATATGGTGGACATCCTCAAACCAGTTTCCCGACCGCTGCAGATTCCATCATCTGCCAGTCCTTTTGTGATCCTGATGGTGGGTATTAACGGTGTGGGAAAAACGACAACCATTGGCAAACTGGCCAAACAGTTTCAGCTGCAAGGCAAAAAAGTGATGCTGGCGGCCGGTGATACATTTCGTGCTGCAGCTGTTGAACAACTTCAGGTCTGGGGAGAACGTAATCAGATCCCTGTGATTGCCCAACAAAATGGTGCTGATTCTGCCTCGGTTATCTTTGATGCCTTACAAGCGGCCAAAGCCCGGCAGATGGATATTCTGATTGCTGATACGGCGGGTCGTCTACATACCCAATCCAATCTGATGGAAGAGCTGAAAAAAGTAAAACGCGTTATGGCCAAACTGGATGGCAATGCGCCACATGAAGTCATGCTGGTGCTGGATGCCGGCACTGGACAAAATGCTTTGTCCCAGGCTGAACAATTTCATCAGGCGATAGGATTAACCGGTATTACCCTGACGAAACTTGATGGTACGGCAAAAGGCGGTATTATTTTTGCCATCGCTAAAAAAATCGGCTTACCCATTCGTTATATTGGGGTGGGTGAAAAGATCGATGATTTAAGAACCTTTGAAGCAGAGGATTTTGTCGATGCATTACTGGGCCGTGAAACACAACAATGATCCGATTTGAACAGGTTTATAAACGTTATGAAGGCCAGCAGGAAGCCCTGTCAGGTCTTAGCTTTGAACTGCTCTCAGGAGAAATGGCTTTTTTGACCGGTCACTCAGGTGCCGGTAAAAGTACCTTATTAAAACTGATAGCACTGATCGAACGTTGCTCTCATGGTCAGGTGATCGTCAATAATCAAAATCTGAGCCGACTGCCGAAGTGGAAGATCCCCTATTACCGTCGAAAAATTGGCCTGGTGTTTCAGGATCACAATCTGTTACACGATCGTACGGTGTTTGATAATGTTGCTCTGCCATTGATTATTGCAGGTGAAAACCATCGTGAAATTGGTCGGCGGGTGCGAGCAGCTCTCGATAAAGTCGGCTTGCTGGGCAAAGAACGCAACTTACCTATTGCCTTGTCAGGTGGTGAACAGCAACGGGTAGGTATTGCCCGCGCGGTGGTTAATCGTCCGCCGGTTCTGCTGGCCGATGAACCAACAGGAAACCTGGATCCCGAATTATCCCGCGAAATCATGCATTTATTTGAACAGTTCAATCAGGTTGGCGTGACGGTATTTATTGCAAGTCATGACCAGGATTTAATCAGCCAGTTACCTTACCGCCACATTACCCTGCAACAGGGAAGGCTTGCAGAAAACCATTCATGAAACTACTGAATATTCATAATTACCTGCTGCGTCATGTTCAGGTCATGCTCTCCAGTCTGGGTGAGTTATGGCGTCAACCCGTCGCGACTTCAATGACCTTATTGGTGATCGGTATTGCCTTGTTATTACCTGCAGGTTTGTTTGTCATCCTGAAAAATGTCGAACAGGTCAGTGGAGAATGGCAGCATGCCAATCGTATTTCGCTGTTCCTGCAAGATGAAATAAGCGACAAACGTGGCGAGCAATTGGCTGAGCAACTCAAGACCTGGCCCGATATTGTCGATGTTTCATTTCAATCTGCGCAGCAGTCGTTAAATGAATTTCGGGAAATATCGGGACTGGAAAGCCTGTTGGATACATTACCTGAAAATCCGTTGCCTGCGGTGATCATCATCGAACCCGAAGAAGAGCAACAGCAGGAAGCAATTGAGGCATTATTAAAAAGACTCGATGCCTTACCGGAAGTCGATTTGGCACAACTCGATATGCAATGGCTACAACGATTGCGCAGCATCAACGAAACAGGCCAACGCGGCATTAGCATTCTGGCTATCTTGTTATCACTGAGTGTATTGCTGGTTATTGGTAATACTATCCGACTGGCCATTCTTAACCGTCAGACGGAAATACGCGTAATCAAACTGGTTGGCGGTACCAATACATTTGTCAGAAGACCTTTTTTATACACTGGTATGTGGTATGGCTTTCTGGGTGGTGTATTAGCCTGGATAGCGTTACTGATTAGTCTGCTGATTATCAGTGGACCGATTGATGAATTGGCGGCCTTGTATGACAGCCAGTTCACCTTAAAGTGGTTTGGCGGTCAAATGTTATTTGCATTACCAATCTGCGGGCTATTACTGGGAGTCATGGGGGCATGGCTTGCCGTGAGTAGACATTTGAATGCAATTGAGCCAAGCTAATGGTAATAAAGAAACTTTTCACGCATTTACCATTCTAATGGATATATTTTAAAATGCTTTTTGCTAAAATAAAGCGATAGGTTTTCATAGGGAGAACGCACACATGACAACGCATGCAGCCCAATATCAACTTGCCACAGCACCAATTGGCAACCTGGATGCATACACCAATCTCGTGCATCAAATTCCCGTTTTAACGGCTGAAGAAGAGCACGATCTAGCGACACGCCTGCAACAAAATGGCGATCTGGAAGCGGCACAGCGACTGGTATTGTCGCATTTGCGTTTTGTGGTTCGTATTGCCAAAGGCTACAGTGGTTATGGTCTTCCGGTTGCCGACCTGATTCAGGAAGGTAATATTGGTCTGATGAAAGCGGTCAAACGCTTTGACCCGGAAAAAGGTGTCCGACTGGTTTCATTTGCTGTTCACTGGATCCGCGCAGAGATTCACGAGTATGTCATTCGCAACTGGCGGATCGTGAAAATTGCCACTACCAAAGCACAGCGAAAATTATTCTTTAATTTACGTAGTGCCAAACAACGTCTGGGTTGGCTGAATCAGGATGAAATTGAAGCCGTTGCTGATGATCTTGGTGTTACAGCCGCCAATGTCATCGATATGGAGCGCCGTCTGGCTCAACCGGATACATCATTTGATTTGCCGGTTGATAATGACGATGATGAGTCCAGCTATTCACCAGCAGCTTATTTAAAAGCGCCTGATAACAGTGACCCATCGAAACAACTGGAAAATGAAGATTATGCTGACTTTCAACAGCAGAAGCTGGTCAATGCATTAGCAACACTGGATGAACGTAGTCGCGATATTATCAGTAAACGCTGGTTGCATGATGACGATAAAGCCACCTTGCATACATTGGCCGATCAATATCAGGTCTCCGCTGAGCGGATTCGACAGATTGAAAATAATGCGATGAAAAAACTTCGCCAGCTAATGGATTAATAGCAACCATAAAAAAGCCCGCTGACCTTTCGGTAAGCGGGCTTTTTTTTACCCATGCTTACCGTTCAAGCAAAGGTGTTTTGTTAGGTTTACCGTCCCACTCTTCTGCATCATCCAAAGGATCTTTTTTCTCAGATAATACAGGCCAGACTTGTGATAATTCCGCATTAATCTGCAAGAATTCCATTTGTTCATCCGGTAAATCATCTTCAGAAAAAATAGCTTCTGCTGGACATTCGGGTTCGCAAAGTGTGCAATCTATACATTCGTCAGGATCAATAACCAAAAAGTTAGGACCTTCGTGAAAACAGTCTACTGGGCAGACATCAACACAATCAGTATATTTACATTTAATACAGTTTTCAGTGACAACAAAGGTCATGGTGAAATCTCCACAAATACAATTTTTACAGGCCAGACCTGTCAGAATGTTCGATATTCTACATGATTTACCAACGTTCTGGGCAATGATGATAAATACGGTATGATCAACTTTGCTCTGAAGATTACCCGTCTGAAAACAGGATGACCCGATGATAAGAAAAATTCTAATCCTAGCCGTATTTATCAGTTTTTTTCTGATCAGTACTGCATTTGCTGTGTTCAATATGCAAACCGTTTCTCTTGATCTGTTTTTTGTACAATGGCAACTGCCATTGGCCGTTTTATTAATCGCCTTTTTATTATTGGGATTGATAATCGGCGCCACGATTATTGCTTTGAGCACGCTTCGAATCCGCTATGACAATCATCGCTTGGAAAATAAATTACAAAGTGCCGAGCAAGAACTGAACAGCCTGCGTATTTTACCAGTACGAAATAGCCACTAGGCCCAATCATGATGCAATGGCTTTTTTTCCTGTTACCCGTCGCAGCACTGTCAGGTTGGTTTCTGGCCATGCGGCATTATAAAAAACAGCCACAAAGACATGCTAAAGCCTTTAATCCGGAATATTTCAAAGGCTTGAATTATCTTCTCAATGAACAGCCCGATAAAGCAATTGATGTCTTTATCGGACTTCTAGAAGTAAATAGTGAAACGGTCGAAACCCATTTGGCTCTGGCGAACCTTTTCCGTCGCCGTGGCGAAACCGAACGCGCCATTCGTATTCATCAGAACTTGATAGCCCGACCAAGTCTGCACGGCGAACAACGTCTGCAAGCCATGGTGGAACTGGGCCTGGATTATATGCATGCGGGTGTATTGGATCGTGCAGAACACCTGTTTCTTGAATTACTGCAGCAACCGCAGCCTCATCCGGAAGCAGCAAAGCAATTAATGCGCATATACCAACAGGAAAAAAAATGGGCGCAGGCAATTGAAATGGGCAAACAGATTGATGCCAGTAAAACTGCACAGGTGAAACCCTTAATTGCTCAGTTTTATTGTGAACTTGCCGAACAATATACCGACCACGATCGCCACGAAGCATTCAATATGCTCAAGCAAGCCTTGTATCATGATGAAAATTGCGTGAGAGCCAGCCTGCTGGAAGCCCGACTGTTTTTGAGTATAAAGCAGCCCAGAAAAGCGCTTAGTGCGTTGCAGACTATCGAACAGCAAAATCCTAAATTTTTGTCAGAAGCTTTACCTTTCTGGCATGAAGCATATCAGCAATTGGGAGATTTACCGGCATTACGCAACCAGTTAACCCAGCTTATCAGCCGTCATCCACATCTGACTTCTGCCCGTATTATGTTGACCCATATCGTGGCTGAACTGGAAAACAATAAAGCCGCCCAGCAAATGCTTTACGAACAATTACATCACCATCCCTCGGTAGAAGGTTTGCATACCTTGATTAAACTGGGTGAAAACAATCAAATTGCGCTTATCCCTTTGATTGAGCGCATTACCAGAACCATGGTAGAAAAAGGTGATCGTTACACCTGCAAAAACTGTGGTTTCTCAGGCAAAACCATGCACTGGCTGTGTCCTGGTTGTGCCAGCTGGGGCACGGTTCGCCCCACTGAAATTCATCTTACTGCTTTGGAAAAATTACTGGATCCACCTTCATGAATAAAATCCGAATTTATCATAACCCTCGCTGTAGTAAATCACGCGAAACCCTGCTTTTACTGGAAAATCAGCAGCAGGATATTGAGATTGTGGAATATCTTAAGACTCCCCCGACAGCGGAAGAATTATCCGATATCCTGCAGCAGCTTGATATGCAACCAAGACAGTTGTTACGTACTAAAGAAACGCTATACAAGGAATTACAGTTAGATAATAAAGATTTATCTGATCAAGAACTCATCAGAGCCATGTGTGACAACCCGAAACTGATTGAACGCCCCATCGTCATTAAAAACAATCAAGCCATTATTGGCAGACCACCTGAAGCGGTGCTGAATATTCTCTGAGACCCCACTATGAATGAGATTTTGATCCTTTATTACAGCCAGTCCGGGCAGGTCAAAGCTATGGCTGAACAAATTGCGCGTGGTGTGGAAAAACATACTCATTGCACGGCAAGAATTAGAACGGTGCCCAGGGTTTCCACCGTTTGTGAAAAAACCGAACAAGAGATTCCCGCCTCCGGTCACCTTTATGCCACATCGGCTGACTTGCAGGAATGTGCAGGGCTTATTCTGGGTAGCCCTACCCGTTTTGGCAATATGGCAGCTGCACTTAAATATTTTATCGATGGTACCAGTGATGATTGGTTATCCGGCACCCTGAATGGCAAGCCTGCTGCTGTATTTACCTCCACTGGAAGTCTGCATGGAGGTCAGGAAACCACCTTGTTATCCATGATGCTGCCGTTATTACATCACGGTATGGTGATTGCCGGCTTACCTTATACAGAAGCCGCTTTGATGACCACGCAAACTGGCGGCACACCTTATGGTGCCAGCCATTTTGCCGGAGCAGATAATAAACGGACTATGAGTCAGGAAGAAATTGATCTGTGTCAGGCGCTAGGGTTGCGGGTTGCTGAGCTTGCCATTAGGCTTGCCAGATGAAGTTTGTGCACTCACTCCGAATTATTTCGTTAATCAGTTTTTTTGGACTGATGATCAGCTTACTGCTTTGGATTTTAATCGCAGAACACAGTGAAAACTTTCCTGTAGCGGCGTGGCTGATCATAGGCGTGGTGCCATTATTATTTCCAATGAGAGGTGTTCTGTATGGAAAAACCTATACTCATGCCTGGGCCAGTTTTTTGATGTTGTTTTACATTGCTCATGGAATCGGCGAGTTATATAGCAGAGATGCTGTTATCTGGTATCCATTACTGGAAGTGATATTCAGCAGCAGTTTTTTTGTAGCAGCGAATTTATATGTTCGTGCCTCTGCAAAATTGCGAAAAAAATCACAGACTTAATATATTGATAATGTTCCAATATCCGTGACTATTTATTGGAGTTACCTATGAGTACCATTCCTGCCATTCAATCAGCGTATCAAGGCATTCAAAATGGCATGCAAAGCTTGAACAAAAATGCTTTCGCTGTGGCAAGTGAATCAACTAAAGGTGGTGACTTCGTCACGCCTATGGTCGAGATGAATAGCGACAAGCTACAGGTACAGGCTTCAGCAAAAGCTCTGCAAATCAGCTCTGATACACTTGGCTCCCTGCTTGATATCAAAGTCTGAAAAAATTTTCATTCTTCTTAACTCGTAAATACTGGCAACAAAAAGGTATTTGACGCTACACTATAGTCGTTACTGACTACGAAGCCCTATTTTGAGTTTATCCCCATACGTCGCACTTGACGAAAACATTATCCGTGCAGCACTGAATCCCGAAATTATCTCTCAACTTGACAGCCTTCAGGTTTTTTCTGAGGTGACTTCAACCAACGATATTCTCTGGAAAAAAGCCCAAACGGGTATCTCGGGCACAGCAGTATGTCTTGCAGAAATGCAGACCGCTGGCCGTGGTCGTCGTGGGGGTCAGTGGG
>NZ_DFTU01000054.1:24669-24929 GCF_002379485.1 Methylophaga sp. UBA4204
CGGTCAGTGGGTTTCACCCGCCAGTGGCAATATTTATCTTTCTTTAATGCGGTCATTAAACATTGAAGATGTCCGTAATGGCCTGAGCATTGCCATCGGCATCGCCTTGATAAATACCCTTCGGACAGAGGGAATAGAAGGTTTGCAATTAAAATGGCCCAATGATGTTTTATATAAGCGACGTAAACTTGCAGGAATTCTTGTAGAATCACGTTACGGAAGCCAAAACTACGTTACCATCGGTATCGGCTTGAACCTTT
>NZ_DFTU01000054.1:25033-28305 GCF_002379485.1 Methylophaga sp. UBA4204
GATAATTTACATACTGCCATCCCTCAGCCCGTTATCAGCCTTGAGCAACTTTGTAATCCGCTCCCATGTCGCAATCGGCTGGCAGCCAAAATAATTCAAAATATGATTGAAACCCTAGAACTCTTTTCTCATCGTGGTCTTAGTGACTTTCTGCCATTATGGCCACAATATGATGCCCTGCATAATCAGGCTATCAATATCATCAGCGAAAACGGACAATTTACCGCTCTCGCCTGTGGTATCAACGAACAAGGTGAATTACGGTACATGCGTGACCAGCAAGTAGCATACTTATCTAACAGCCATCTCAGTATCAGGTTTGCCTCATGATCTTATTAGTCGATATTGGAAACAGTCAGATTAAATGGACCACGATAAAGTCCAAGGTGTTGGCGGACTCACAACATTTCAGCAGGCCAAAGACCGGTATCAAAGCAGCTTTGAATAAAGCGTGGAAATCACTTGAAGATATCGAGGCTGTTTTTGTCAGTAACGTTGCCGGCGACAAGATTGCCGCACAACTGACCGAATGGATCGACAAACAATGGAAACTGACACCGGTATTTGTGCAAGGTGAGAAAAGAAGGTTTGGTGTGACCAATGCTTACGAACAACCTGAAACACTGGGTGTGGATCGCTGGTTAGCCATTGTCGCCGGTCGCCAGCATGCACGACAGGTTACCTGCATCATTGATTGTGGCACAGCTATCACCGTGGATATCGTGACTGAAAAAGGACAGCATCAGGGCGGTTTGATTGTCCCCGGATTGTCACTGATGAAAAAAATGTTGACCGATAACACCGATGCGCTCAGCAATGTGACACAAGAAAATGAATTTAACTTATTGGCAACCAACACTCATAGCGCTATTCAGGCGGGTACGTTGTACATGGTTACGGCTACCCTGGAAAATCTCATCAATGATCTGCAACAGAATTTCACAGATGAGGTTCGATTTTTAATTACCGGAGGTGATGCTGAGGAATTAATTCCACTCATGCCCCAGCCACTAATCCACGAACCTGATTTAGTGCTGAAAGGTTTGGCGCAATACGCCAGACAAAACAATCAACGCAATAAAAATAAACCGATGAAACAGATTGAGTCCAACTCGGATGAAACCCCGATAGAAGACTCAACAGCATTGCCAGAAAACGCGAACTGAGATAAGCTTTCGCACCCTTAAGGAGAACTGGCCGAGTGGTTGAAGGCGCACGCCTGGAAAGTGTGTATAGGTTAATAGCCTATCGAGGGTTCGAATCCCTCGTTCTCCGCCAAATTAATTTCTTACACTACGGCTTGTTGATCTCCATTGGTCATTCTCCACCCATCGCTTTATCGGATTTTTAAAAGTAATGGTTGATCTTGCGCATGGATATTAAGCATTTTCAGAATACAGAAACCAGCTTCATCTTATTGAACCCAGTTTTTGCTTCCCCTTGGCCGAACTGTCTGAATGAACAGACAATAATAAATTTCTTTATTTTTATTACCGCTATGCATGGCACTCAAATCAAAAAAAGCATAGAATAGCCAACTCTATGGTGGCCCAGCCGGTCTCCTCGCGACGATATGTTGGTTACCACGTCAGGCCCGGAAGGGAGCAGCGCAGCCATCGGACTCGGGCGCCGAGATTGGGCTGGTTTGGGTCACCACCCTTATACCACATTGGGTATCTGACAAGCTGCATGAGTTATCTGGTACTAGCCCGCAAGTGGCGCCCCAAAAAATTTGCCGAAGTTGTCGGCCAGCAGCACGTATTACGTGCGCTGATCAATGGTCTTGACCAAGACCGCTTACATCATGCTTTTTTGTTTGCCGGCACCCGCGGAGTGGGTAAAACCACATTGGCTAGAATATTTGCCAAATCTCTCAATTGTGAACAAGGCATCAGCTCTACTCCCTGTGGCGAGTGTAATAGCTGTGTTGAAGTCGACAACGGTCGTTTTGTTGATTTGATTGAAGTTGATGCCGCGTCGCGTACCAAGGTCGATGATACCCGTGAGCTGCTGGATAATGTTCAATATGCGCCCAGTCGCGGACGCTACAAAGTTTATTTGATCGACGAAGTCCATATGCTGTCCACCAGCAGTTTTAATGCGTTACTAAAAACACTGGAAGAACCCCCTCCTCACGTCAAATTCCTGTTTGCTACAACGGATCCGCAGAAGTTACCAGTCACGATTTTATCTCGTTGCCTGCAATTTAATCTGCGTCGATTAGATATCAAACAAATTTCCGATCATCTGGCGTTTATTCTGCAGCAAGAAAATATAGATTTTGAAGCCGAGGCTTTAAATCAGATTGCCTTTGCTGCTGATGGCAGTATGCGGGATGCTCTGAGCCTGCTGGATCAGGCAATAGCCTTTTCCGGCGGCAAAGTGACAACGGAAATTGTCAGTCAGATGCTGGGCAGTGTTTCCCAACAGCAATTAGTCCAATTGCTTGAAGCGTTAGCTGCTAAAGATGCCAAATCACTCTTGATACATATTGATGAATTGGCCTCTTTAGGCCGTGACTTTGTGGTGGTACTGGATGGTTTGATGACCAGTCTGCAACGCATTGCTACAATTCAATTAATTGCCGACACAGAATCACTAGATCAACAGGATGATGCGGCATTACAGAATTTAGCCAATGTTTTCTCCGCTGAAACAGTACAACTGCTTTACCAGATTGCCTTGCATGGCAAGCGCGATATGCCTTATGCAGCTGACCCACGTAGCGGTTTTGAAATGACCTTGTTGCGGATGTTGAGTTTTCAACCTCAGGCAGTAACTTTTAACGCGGGGCAGCCCCCCGTAAAAAAGTCGCAAGCCAATAGTGAATCAGCGCCTGTTTCGGCAGCGGTAAGTTCATCCGTTGAACCAGCTGCAACGTATTCTCCTCCATCAGGTTCAACGGTTACCCATTCTACAAAAGCTGAGCCTGAGTCCGCAGAACCACCGCCAAGTGCACCAGCAAAACTTGAGGTAAAGGAACCACCGCCGGTCGAGCCTGAATCGCATTCGATAGTGGTCACTAATACTTCAACCGAAGTTCAGCCCAAAGAAACTGCACATTCTAACTCTGACGATGCATCACAGCTGCTCAATTTGACCACAGCAAACTGGACCGCGTTGATTGCACAATTAAAACTGTCCGCATTTGCCAGGCAATTGGCGGATCACTGTGCCTATCTCCGCTCGGATAAAAATAAAATTTATCTTTCCGTCGCATCTGAATTACAGCATCTGGCAAATGATAAATCGGTTGCAAAACTGCAAGCAGC
>NZ_DFTU01000054.1:28362-30454 GCF_002379485.1 Methylophaga sp. UBA4204
ACGGAAAATGTCCCGACATTAGCTGCTGAGCGTGCACAACAGGCCGCAGAACTTCAACAAAACGCAGTTGATGCCATTCACAATGATCCTGTGGTTGAACAGATCAAAAATGCATTTAATGCCCGTATAATCGATACAACAATTAAACCCTTATAACTTTAAAGAGGATCTCCTATGAAAGGTGGATTAGGTAATCTGATGAAACAGGCCCAGGAAATGCAGGCCAATATGCAGAAGGCTCAGGAAGAACTGGCCAACGTCGAAGTCACTGGCCAGGCTGGTGGCGGCATGGTGAAAATCATCATGACCGGCAAACACGATGTTAAACGTGTGAGCATTGAAGACAGCCTGTTTCAGGATGATAAAGAGATGCTGGAAGATTTGATTGCAGCAGCTGTTAATGATGCAGTAAAACAAGTCGAGAAAACCACCCAGGAACGCATGGCCGGCATGATGCCTCCAGGCATGAAATTACCTTTCTAATTCAAATATGGCTACTCTCGGTCCCAGCATTGATCAATTGATCCAGGCTTTACGCTGTTTACCCGGCGTGGGGCCAAAATCAGCTCAGCGAATGACGTTTCATTTACTGGAACGCGATCGCAGCGGTGGAGAACATCTTGCAGAAATGCTGAGCAAAGCGCTGACTAATGTAAAACATTGTCAGCGCTGTCGTATTTTAAGTGAAGAAGATATTTGCAGTCGCTGTAACGACAGTTCACGTCGTGAAGATCAACTGTGTATTGTGGAAATGCCCAGTGATGTGATTGCTATTGAACAGGCAACGCATTATCAAGGACAGTATTTCGTGCTGACCGGTCATTTATCACCATTAGATGGTATAGGGCCTGAAGCATTAGGCATCCCCGATCTCATTGAGCGCTTTGATCAGAAAATCGTTACTGAAGTCATTCTGGCAACCAATCCAACGGTTGAAGGCCAGGCTACAGCGCATTATATTAGTGAAATAGCGCGTTCAAGAGACATACATGTAACACGGTTGGCACATGGTATACCATTGGGGGGTGAACTTGAGTATGTTGACAGTGGTACACTGTCTCATGCATTTGCTGGGCGAGAAAAATATTAACCGAACCAAACAATATTAGAGCGGATTTACATGACGGAAATCTATACGGCATACGACTCATTAAAAAACTTTAACGGTCTCATTCACCGCCAGCCGTTGTTTATTTCCAAAAAACTTGATGTCGACAGTTACCACCTGACATTTCTGGATACCGAAGGTAATCCTCTGGGTGAAGACGCGCCCGTACCTGATTTTCTATCGCAGCTTTCAGCCATATTAAAGGCAATAAATCATAATCAAAAAACCTTATTAACCATTCCCGGATCATGGCAAAAAGCACTTTTTGAGTATGAAATGCCTGGAATTGATCTGATCATTGAAGCCAATGATCGTTCAATAACGAAACCGGCCAGTTCACATGTCAGTTATGCGGAAAATGCCAAGAGTAATGTCGGTAATGGTCGGACCCTGCTAATTGATCTGGAAGAGTTCTCTGAAAATGAGATATCTGAAAATCTGCCAAAATGGCGCCAGCAACATCCCGTGTTGTGTGCTTTAAACGTCAATGCCTTCTCACAGTTCAGTCTCTGTCAGTTACATGATATCGATTTACTTCAGGGATTTTTCTACACTCTGCCCGATAACAGTATTGATAAGAAAATCGCTCCTGCTGCACAAACGCTGATGGAGCTTCTGGTCAAGTTGCAGGATCCTGAAGTAGAGGTTGATGAACTGGCGGAAATTATTAATCAGGATGTGGCATTAAGTTATAAATTGCTGCGTCTGATTAACTCAGCTTTTTTTGGCCTTCCCCGTGAAGTTGGCAGTACCCGTCAGGCGATCGTGATGCTGGGTCAGAACAAAATTAAAACATGGGCAAGTCTGTTATGCCTCTCCGGACTCGATGATAAACCCAATGAACTTCGTACCACCGCGATGATTAGAGGGCGGATGTGTGAATTACTGGCGAAACATTATAAAGGCCATGCCGATGTATTTTTCGCCGCGGGTTTGTTTTCCACACTCGATGCGTTAATGGATAAACCGCTTGAAGTACTGTTG
>NZ_DFTU01000054.1:30499-40812 GCF_002379485.1 Methylophaga sp. UBA4204
GTACTGTTGCAGGACCTGCCATTAAGCGAAGAACTGCACTCAGCGCTTTTACACAAAGAAGGCCCGGCAGGTAATGCTCTGAATCAGGTACTGAATTATGAGCGCGGTAATTGGTCTGCAATTGATTATTCAGTGGCGAGTTCTGATGCCTTATTATCTGCGTATCTGGATGCACTTTACTGGGCTAAAGAGTTAAATCTCCAGCTAAACGATTAATGGCTATAAGCTGGTTAGCAACTCCTGAGGATAGCCCTTTTCCACCAGTCGATCAGGCGACATCCCATGGTTTGCTAGCGGCCGGTGGAGATTTATCCATCACCCGCCTTCTCAATGCCTATCGTCATGGCATTTTCCCCTGGTTTAACGCATATGATCCGATTTTATGGTGGAGCCCTGATCCGCGAATGGTATTTAATACCGATAAAATGCATATCAGCAAAAGCTTAAAAAAAGTATTACGACAAAAACCATTCGATATTACATTTGATCAGGATTTTAAAGGGGTTATGCATGCCTGTGCTGCGCCCAGACTATTAAAGTTGCCTGTTGAGCAACATGAAACCTGGATCCATAATGAAATGATTTCGGCTTATATGGAACTGCACCATGCCGGATATGCTCACAGTGTGGAATGCTGGCAGCAGGGAGAGCTCGTTGGAGGAGTTTACGGTGTCGCAATTGGGAAGATGTTTTTTGGTGAATCCATGTTCAGCTTTAAAACCAATGCCTCAAAAATTGCTTTAGTAGCTCTGGCTCAGCAGCTAAAACAATGGGGTTATCCTTTGATTGATTGTCAGGTATATTCCGAACACCTATCTCGTCTTGGCGCAGTCACTCTGCCAAGAGAAATTTTTGTGCAACAAGTACAAATGCTTTGCGCACTGCCCGGCCAGACTGGCTATTGGCAAACCACAACACTTCCTTTTTCCTATGAGCCTTGATTTTTACCAGGATCGTCCGCATGCCTGCTCATATCTTGAAGACCGGCAGGCGCGAAATATTTATCCCGACCCAATGCGGCCGCTGACAAATGCCTTATACAGCCAATTGATTCAGCACGGATTCCGCCGCAGTGGAGAACATGTTTATCGTCCATTTTGTCAATCATGCAATGCCTGTGTTCCGGTCAGAATATCGGTTAACCATTTCCGTCCTAACCGCAGCCAACGACGCTGCCTGAAAAAAAATGATGACGTCAGTCTAAGCATCCGGCCCGCAGTGTTTGATGATGAACACTATGATCTTTATCAACGCTACCTGGCGCATCGCCATGCTGGCGGGGGAATGGATAATCCAAGCAAAGACACCTATCTTCAGTTCCTCACCAGCAGTTGGAGTGATACGGCATTTATAGAATTCAGAACACCGGAAAAACTGCTGGCTGTAGCGATTACCGATTTTGTAAACGACGCTGCTTCAGCGTTCTATACGTTTTTTGACCCTGAATATTCGGACAGAAGTTTAGGTACCTTTGCTATTCTCAAACAGATTGAATTAGCGCAACAACAGAATTTATCCTGGTTGTATTTAGGCTACTGGATTGGTGATAGCCCTAAAATGCGATACAAGAGCCATTTCTCTGCATTACAGCAATTTGATGGCCAATGGCGCGAGTTTGATAAAAAAGCTTTGAATAATCAGTAATATTACGGCAAAATGGATCTTTTAATAGTTAGGTAAAATCAGACCTGTATGGCAAAAGAAGATCATATTGAATTCGAAGGCACTGTCATTGACACCATGCCCAATACCACTTTCCGTGTTGAACTGGAAAATGGACATGTTGTTACAGCACATATTTCGGGAAAAATGCGTAAAAACTACATCCGCATTCTGACCGGAGATAAAGTGACTGTGCAGCTGACCCCGTACGATTTAAGCAAAGGCCGCATTGTTTATCGCGCCCGCTAACCGCTAAAAGTAACAACTGCTGTCACTAAAAGTTGTTGTTAAACTCCGTTTTTAATGCTGTCGCCAGGCAGCTGCAATTGCCAAACCTAACATCCCCACAAAGGTCAGCAACGTCCAGGCAGGTATACTGAGGGTCAGAAATGTCCAGGATATTTCCGCACATTCTCCTGAACCGCTCAGCACCATGGACAACGCATCGGTCAACGGAAAGTTTTCCATAATAAAACCCATTCCGGGGCCGCAACTGGGTACCTGATCGGCAGGCAAACTCTGCAACCAGACATGTCGTGCTGAAACGGCCGCACCGAGTAATGCCGTTAAACCAATCAGACCCGCATAAATTTTAGTACCTGTTTTGGCAGGATTATGTATCGCTGCTATCAGAAAAAATATCCCGGTAACCATTACCAATACACGTTGCAAAATGCACAGCGGACAAGGCTCCAATTCCATTACATGCTGCATATAGAGAGCAGCCACAAATAAGCTGAAACAAAATAAAAATCCGCCAAACAATAGCTTGCGTGTGGTGATCAAAACGGTTTCCTCCATTGGATTAATTTGTGCTAAGTTAACCTAAAAACCGCATCAGATAAAGGGTTAAGTCATGTCAGAAAATAACTTCGAAGAAAAGTTCACAGCAGCCTATGACAAAATGATGGAACGTATTCAGCATTTTTTTGAGGAATCTGAAACCAATGCTGTTCCTACCCTGAAACAACGCATTGAACTGGCAAAATTACGCGCTATAGAGTTACGGGAAGTCACCGCAGAAGAAGCCGACAAAATTGCCTATTATGTTGAGCGCGATTTACATGATGCTGCGGAATATCTGGAAACAACAGGCAAGGAATTTTCCACCTGGTTTAATTTTGATTTGCAGCTCGTTGAAGCGCGACTATATGAATTATTTGCCTCTGTCGCAGACCGCACCCGCCTTGAACTCGGCCAGCTGGCCAGTCAGGCGCAAATGGCACAGCAATATCACACCGGAGAAATTACCGGTATAGGCACTTTATTCTGTGATTCATGCGGTACACAAATGCACTTCAAGAAAACAGGTCGAATCCCTCCTTGCCCGAAATGTCACCACACGGAATTCAGGCGCTATTCAAAATAAGCTTTAAATAAAATCTTCCGGCCAATAGAAAGCACCTTCTGCAACCAATTCGCAACAGACATCAGCTAATGCTGGGTATTTGCGTAATTGCTGCCAATCCTTTTGGTCGAGTTGAGATTTGGTGGTTAGCCATGACAGCGTTTCCCCTGCAGCCAACTCAACAAAATAAGCTTCACCAGCAACAAATAAATATGCCGTAGCAGCATCATTATGCCAGGCAAAGCGCAAATACCCATTGCGTTGCAAATACTCGCCGTTGTTAAACCGTCCATCCAGTTCCACCAGCGTCGGTTTATCGGTGATAAATTCGTCGGCCAGCTCCTGTAAGGTCGATTTGGTTTCCGTGACCAGGCGCCCTGCCGCTAAAGCCATAAAGCCAGAGTTTTCATTGATGGTTTTCAGCAATAAATTCTGAAACCGCTTTACTGCACTGTCATCAATTTCCGTTGAGGAAGACACTGTGCTTATATCGGCATCAGCATAAAGTTGTTCTGCAATATCCTGCTCTTGCAGTGTATGACTGAAGACATCGAGCAACTGTAACTGCGATGGGGCCCTAAAACCTACTGAAAACGTCAGGCATGGATTTAATGCCACTCCATGATGAGCATAGTGCGGTGGTAAATAGAGCATATCTCCAGGATGCAAATCCCATTGCTGATCCGCTGAAAACTGCTGCAATATACGTAAATCGGTATCATCTCTGAAAACCGCATTGGCTAACGGTTTATCACTGATCTGCCAATGTCTGGTTCCCTGCGCCTGCAGTAAAAATACATCGTAGCTATCGGTATGCGGTCCAACTGAACCTCCCTCCGGTGCGTAACTAATCATTACATCATCCCGACGCCAGTCGGCAATAAAATCAAAGTCTATTAGCAGCTTCTGTAACGGTGGATAATGTTTATCCATATCCTGGACCAGTAACGTCCAGTGAGTTTCCGGTAAAGCGGCAAAATCATCTTCATCAAAAGGACCATGTTGCAGCTGCCAGGGCCTCTCACCAAACTCTTGAATCAAACGTGATTCGATTTCTATTTCACCTGCAAACGCCGCTAAATCCTCTTGCGTCAGATCACTGACGGGCAGCGGAAATGCCTGACGAATCACTAACGGTTTCTTTTGCCAGTATTCATCGAGAAACTGCTGCTGAGTCAAACCGGTATTAAAAAACGCTGTCATAAGCTTGCTGCATGAAACTGTAACTGGGGGTAAAGCCTTGGGCCTTCATTGTGAATAACAACGCGACTAATGGCGGCGTAAGGCACTTGAATGCGAAACATTGCCTCCAGCGGCATTGCTAACACCTCGGCGAGAATAACGCGAATAACCCCTGCATGAGCAATCAGCAAAATATGATTATCGGTATGCGATTGCACCAGGGTTTGCCAGGCTTTATGAATACGCCGCTGAAACGCTAATAATGGTTCGGCATTGGCTGGGGTGTTATTTATCGGGTCATCATAAAAGGCATAAAACTCTTTTTTGTTCTGTTGCTCCAATTCATTGGCCGTTTTACCTTCCCAGTCACCAAAGCCGATTTCTATAAATCCCGCATCACATTGCAATGAAATTGCATGTTTATCAGAAAGTTCTTTGGCAAAATCAGCGCAACGAATTAATGTGGAACTGACTATTTTTTGCCAGGGCTGTTTATTTTCAGTTGCACAGCGCATCTGCTTCCACCCTAACTCACTTAAAGGATCATCCAGTTGCCCACGATAGCGCATTCCGCCCTGGGGTTCTCCATGACGCATCAAATCGATCACTAAAGCCATTGTTAACCAATAATTTCAACTTTGAGAATGACGTTATCCACCGCTGTGACCTGGACTCGAGTTCCCGTAGGACAATCGGGCCCGTGCACTTTCCAGGTTGAATCGTCGAGAATGACTTTCCCCTGTCCATTCACAATAGGGTTAGTCAAGGTGATAATACGGCCAACATGTTGTTCACCGCGCCGGTTTAATAAAGGTTCATCCGTGGCGATGGGATGTTTAGTGTAATAGCGGCGCCACAACACAATACTGAGGACCGACAATATCGCAAACATCAACCATTGAAACTGCCAGTTAATCTCAGGAAACAGCAGCAACACCAGACCGGTGAGAAAGGCCGCGATTCCCAGCCACAAAGCAAAAAAACTGGGCAGAATAATTTCCAGTGTAATCAACACTACCGCTAATACCCACCAGTGCCAGAAGTCGATAATGAAAGGCATATCAGTTCTCTTTACGTACGAAGGCTTCTTTAGCCAGTTCGGTAATACCTGCCAGTGAACCGATAACACTTCCAGCTTCCAGCGGCATCATAATGATTTTGTGATTATCGGCACTGGCCATGTCTTTAAGCGCTTCAATATATTTTTGGGCAACGAAATAGTTTACTGCCTGCACATCACCCTGAGCAATCGCTTCAGAAACCATGGTAGTAGCTTTGGCTTCTGCCTCTGCCAGGCGCTCACGTGCTTCCGCATCTCGAAAAGCCGCTTCACGACGACCTTCAGCATCCAGTACTGCAGCCTGTTTCTCACCCTCTGCCCGCAAAATTTCAGATTGACGATGTCCTTCAGCTTCGAGAATATTGGCACGCTTAATCCGCTCCGCTTTCATCTGACGGCCCATGGCCTCAATCAGATCAGCAGGTGGTTCGATATCCTTAATTTCAATCCGGGTAACTTTTATGCCCCATGGGGTTGTTGCATCATCGACAACTGTTAGCAGACGTGTATTGATTTCATCACGTTTGGATAGCAACTCATCCAAATCCATTGACCCCATCACTGTCCGCACATTGGTCATGGTTAAATTCAGAATGGCATTATCCAGACCACTGACTTCATAGGCTGCTTTTGCAGCATGGATCACCTGATAAAACACCACACCATCAACGCGTACCATCGCATTATCCTTGGTGATAATACCCTGAGAAGGAACATCCAAAACCTGTTCCATCATGTTGATGCGTGCGCCAACCTTATCAATCACCGGTACAATCAGATTCAAGCCTGGACGCAAAGTTTTGGTATAGCGGCCAAACCGTTCGACCGTATATTCCCAGCCCTGGTCTACTGACTTGACGCCCATTAAAACAAGGACAATGGCCAGTACCAGCACCACGATAACAAATAGCGAAAAACCTTCCATTACTCTGCTCCATTGCGACTTTTAATGTTCACTGGATGATACCAGCAAAGAGAATTATTAGGGCCGATTGATTGTTCATAGCCACACCCCAAAGAGCTGGGACTAGATTTGCCATCAGCAGTGGTGGCTATGAACAATCAATAAGCCCTTAGATCTTGGACATTTTGGGGTCAGCGTTAGACAATAGACAACATGATCATTCGGAACCGTTTTATATGAAATCTTTGAGTCTAATTCGTAGCATGCTTTTTGTCGCTTTAATGAGTTTTGGAGCCTTAGCACATGCTCAACAGTGGTATCACGTTGAACTGATCGTTTTTGAAGTACTCAATCCATCCGATAACGAACAGTCGCCGGTGTTTACCTTGCAAGACCCTGCCCCTCTGAAAGTGGGAATGGCCAACAAAGTCATTCAGCCAGCCGGTAATAAAAACCTGACAGATATTTCACAACGGCTGCGTAATTCAGCCGGTTATCGGGTCATCAGCCATCAAACCTGGCAACAGGCTGTTGGCAGTCGCAGTCGGGCACAAGCTGTGGCGATAGACTCTGATCGGGTTCAAGGACAAGTACGTTTTCATATCGCTACCTATTTACACGCGAGCCTGGATCTATGGTTACAGGATGGTGTGCGCTCAGTGGAAAGTGATTCATATCATACTTTGCATCAACCACGTTTAGTGGAATTGCGCCGTATCCGTAGCAAGCAGGTGCATTATTTCGATCACCCGCGGTTTGGCGCTATTCTGCAACTGATACCGGTAGCAACACCGGATCAAGTGCTCAGCAATATGACCGAGCCAGAAACCTATTCCCTGCCGTCTGAAGGTGAAGCTACAACAGCGGAATAACACCTTTCAATAATCGCCTTACCTGCCCCATCGACTCTTCCATGGTATCCAGTATGGCTTCTATCGTCAGTGGGTGTGAACTTAAACCAGCGGCCTGATTAGCCACAACAGCAATGCTGGCATAGGCAATATTTAATTCCCGTGCCAGCGCTGCTTCTGGCATGGCGGTCATGCCCACCATGTCAGCACCATCATTTTTTAATCTCTGGATCTCTGCCGCTGTTTCCAGTCTCGGTCCCTGTGTTACCGCATAAGTTCCGCCATCGATAACTGTCATTTCTTCACTATTAGCCGCAAGCAGTATTTGCTGACGCAGTGTTTCATCAAATGGGTAGGTAAAATCAATATGCTTATCGGCTGAAAAATCCTCACTGGCAAAACTAGAATCCCGCCCCCAACTGTAATCAATCAACTGGTCCGGTAATGCGATTGTTCCCGGCATATAGGGCTCCGTAATACCACCCACCGAAGCAACAGCAAGTATTTGTTCTACCCCTAACTGATGAAACGCCCAGATATTCGCCCGATAATTAATTAGATGTGGTGGAATCGTATGATGTTCGCCATGTCTGGGCAGAAAAGCCACCGTTTTGTTGGCATAACGACCAATCATTAATGGTGCGGAAGGCTCTCCAAAAGGCGTTTCCCGCTGCATTTGCTGTTCCAGGACCAATCCCTCCAGCTGGCTTAACCCACTGCCTCCAATTAATCCAATCATGATGCATTCTCCTTGACGGCAAAGATGCCAGGCGCATTTCGTAAATAGCCTTTGTAATCCATACCGAAACCGAAAACATAGCGATCAGGAATTTGTAAGCCAATATATTCCGGTTGAACGCCATATTTATTGCTGTGTTGTTTATCTGCCAATACCACTGCTTTTACAGAAGTCGCGCCAGCCTGCTGACAAAAGTTACGCAAGGCATCTAAGGTAATGCCCTCATCGTAAATATCATCCACTAACAACACATACCTGTTATTAAGATCAATATTAGGCTTGGCCCGCCAATTCAGTTCGCCGCCCACTGTTTTATCACCGTAACGTGTCGCATGAATATAGTCTGTTTCAAGCGTAAACTGCAGTTTCGGTAATAAATGCCCCATGGTCATCACCGCACCGTTCATTACGCAAAGCAGCACAGGATTTTTGTCGAGATAATCCCTGTTCAACTGCATGGCCAGTTGTTCAAGACTTTCATCAATCGCCTGCAGAGTAAATAAACACTCTGCTTCGGGCATTATCTGCTTCATTTACTTCACCTATCGCTATTAACATCAGGCAGTATAATAGGCTGTTTTGATTACAGGAAAGCCAAAATGGCACGTTTTTGGCCGATTCTGCTGTTTATTGCGATATTTATTTTCGTCTGGCTGCAGCCTGAAAAACCGCAATCGGAAACTAATGCGTCGGAAATATCCTCTCCTCAGCGGGTTATCAGCCTTGCTCCCAGCATTACTGAAACGCTGTTTGCACTGGATGCGGGTGATAAAGTCGTAGCGGTAACCGACTACTGTCAATACCCCAATCAAGTGAAAAAACTGCCCAAAGTTGGTGGTTATCTGGATCCCAATCTGGAGCAGATTGTTCGCTTGAAGGCCGATATAGTTATCCTGCTGGAACGTCAACAAAGCTTAAATAGGCAACTGCAGCAACTGGGGATACAAACGCTCAGTATCGATAACTCAAGTCTGACCGGCATTCGAAACAGCATTATCGATATTGGCTCCGCAGTTAATAAAGTGTCATCGGCCAGACACCTGGTCAGCGAGTTTGATAATCGGCTAGAAGCAATTAAACAGAAAGTCCGAGATCAGCCTGAACCAACTGTTTTGCTGGCAATAGCCCATAGTTCACATACAGATTTTCTGGATAAGGTATATATCGCCGGACAACAGGATTTTTATAATGATTTATTGTCTTTTGTTGGTGCAAAAAATGTCTTTCACGGACCAAATATAAAAGTGCCGGCGGTTTCCACAGAGGGCCTGTTACGGCTTAACCCTCAAATTATTGTCGATATTTTTCCTGGCGAAGAAGTGTATTCACCCGATCTCACCAAGCTAAGGCAGCAATGGCAGAGGCTGGATAAAATGGATGCTATCAGCAATAAACAGTTACATATTATTCAAGCTGATTATGCCGTAATACCCGGCCCCCGAATCATCCAACTGGCAGAGGATCTCGCTCGGATATTTCATCCACAACTGGATTGGGATTCATCTCAAAATGATTAGCTGCAGCAATATTTCGGTAACAATCGGCGATAAAACACTGATTGAAGACATCAATTGCGATATTGCCCGTGGCGATTACCTGTGTATTGTGGGACCTAACGGCTCTGGAAAAAGCACGTTTTTGAAAACCTTATTAGCGCTTCTGCCTGCATCCGGGGGAAAAATATCCGTTGATGGAGAAACGCTCTCACATTACAGCCATAAAAAACTCGCCCAACTCATCAGTTATGTGCCTCAAACCGGGGGTAGCCACCTGAGCTTCAATGTTGAAGAATTTGTTCGGATGGCAAGATACAGTTATCACCATGTCTTTTCAGAGTGGCAATCGCAGGATCAGGACGCCGTAGAAAATGCGCTCACTATTACCGACAGCCACCCCTTTCGCTTGCGTAAAATGTCGACTCTTAGTGGTGGAGAGTGCCAACGGGTAATGATTGCCGCCGCCCTGGCGCAGGATACGCCGGTTTTGATGTTGGATGAACCAACTGCCTTTCTGGATCCCCATCACCAGGTTGCTGTACATCAATTGATCCGCAAACTGAATCAGCAACTGCAGAAGACGATTATCGAAGTGACTCACGATATCAATCATGCCGCACAGCATAGCAAACATGTATTGGCCTTACTGGAAGGTAAATGTCTGTGGCATGGTCCTGCTGAACAGTTTTTAGATGCCGAGCGCTTACACCAGCTTTACCAGCAAGCGTTTGTGTTTGCCAAACATCCACATCATGAGCGGTTGATTGCTGTGGCAGATGAATCATGAGCATAAAACGTAAACTCATCGCATTAAGTCTGTTTACCGTTCTGGTGGTAATTATCAGTCCGTGGGTAGATTTTGCAGCGGCTGGTTCGACAGAAATCCAGCAAATGATTATCCATGAGTTGCGGATCCCAAGGGTGTTATTTGCATTTACCGCAGGCTGTGGACTGGCATTATGCGGCATGGTATTTCAGGCAATGTTTCGTAATCCGCTGGCCACTCCATTTACCCTCGGCGTTGCCAGCGGCGCCTCATTAGGCGCAGCGATCAGTGTCTATGCGGGCATA
>NZ_DFTU01000054.1:40969-41261 GCF_002379485.1 Methylophaga sp. UBA4204
CCAGCCTCAGCGCCTTTGCCGGTGCCTTGATAGCCATCAGTTTTGTTTACAGTATCAGTCGGTTTCGTTTTGGCTTTTCCGGCGAAACCTTATTGTTAACCGGTGTGGCTATCAGTTTCTTCTTTTCCAGTCTGATTCTGTTTATTCAATATCTCAGCAATGTTGCTGATTCATTTCAAATTATCCGCTGGTTGATGGGGAGTTTAACCGTCGTCGGTTATCAGGAATTAAAGCAGCTATTACCTTTCGTTACACTGACGGCAGTAGTAATTATTTATCTGAGCCGCGAACT
>NZ_DFTU01000054.1:41446-41776 GCF_002379485.1 Methylophaga sp. UBA4204
AACCTGCTAATGGCCGGTGATGAAATAGCCACAAGTCGAGGCGTTTCAGTGAAATACGTACGCTACGCATTATTTTTTGTTACTTCGTTGTGCGTGGGGGCTATTGTTGCCTTATGCGGTCCTATTGGTTTTGTCGGAATGATGGTGCCACATATCTGCCGATTGATTATCGGTGAAGATCATCGCTATCTGATACCGGCGACATTGCTTTTTGGCGGTAGCTTTCTGGTGATTTGCGATACGCTTGCCAGATTGGTTATTGCCCCTGCAGAGTTGCCTGTCGGGGTCATTACGACGTTATTAGGCGGACCGTTTTTCCTGTGGCTGTTG
>NZ_DFTU01000010.1:0-8743 GCF_002379485.1 Methylophaga sp. UBA4204
ACCATGAGTGACGACTTCGATGGCTTCTCCACGTGTGTTGATACTTTTTCCGGGAATACGCAGACTGGAAGTAGGCTTGAGCGCCATGCTTACCAGCAAATCCTGTCCACTGGAAATACCACCTAATGTTCCGCCAGCATTATTGGTCAGGAAACCTTCCGGTGTCAGTTCATCCCGATGTTCAGTACCTTTCTGGGTAACCGATTCAAAACCGGCACCAATTTCCACGCCTTTTACCGCATTGATACTCATCATCGCATGGGCGATATCAGCATCCAGACGGTCAAAAATAGGCTCACCCAAACCCGGAGGTACATGGCGTGCAATGACATTAATGCGAGCACCAATGGAGTTGCCTTCCTTACGCAAAGCATCCATATAATCTTCCAGCTCGCTTTCAATATTGGGATCAGGATTGAAAAACAGACTATTTTCGATATGCGCCCAATCCAGCGTTTCAGCTTTAATCGGGCCAAGCTGGCTCAAATAACCCTGAATTTCGATACCATAACGTTGTTTAAGAAATTTTTTGGCAATACCTCCAGCGGCAACGCGCATTGCGGTCTCACGTGCTGATGATCGGCCACCGCCACGGTAGTCACGGAAACCGTATTTGTGGTGATAGGCATAATCAGCATGGGCCGGGCGGAATTGCTCGGCAATATTGCCGTAATCCTTTGATCGCTGATCCATGTTTTCAATCAACAAACCAATCGGGGTTCCAGTAGTCTTGCCTTCAAAAATACCGGAAAGAATTTTGACCTGATCAGGTTCACGGCGCTGTGTTTCATGGCGGCTTTTACCCGGTTTACGCCGATCCAGATCATTCTGAAGATCGGCTTCGGATAATTCCAGTCCTGGGGGGCAACCATCGACAATACACCCCAGGGCGGTGCCGTGGCTTTCACCAAAAGTGGTGACTGTGAAAAGTTTTCCGAAACTGTTGCCTGACATAATCAAAAATCCGAGTTAAACGATAAATAGAGTAGCAAAACCGAGGAAAGCCATAAATCCGACTACATCGGTGACAGTGGTTAACAGAACGCTGCCGGACAATGCGGGATCAATGCCAATACGTTTTAATCCCAGGGGAATCATTACCCCGGCAACGGCAGCAGCTGTCATATTAACAATAATGGCTGCACCAATCATGATTCCCAGTAAAAAATTACCGAACCAGAGGTAGGTTACAAAAGCGATAGCAATTGCCCAAATCACCCCATTGGCCATGCCCACCAGAAATTCTTTGCGTAATAACCAGCGTTGATTTTTATCATTCAACTGGTCCAGAGCCATAGAACGGATGACCAGTGTTAATGTCTGGCTGCCGGCAATACCGCCCATGCTGGCAACTATTGGCATTAATACAGCCAAAGCCACCAGTTTTTCAATGGTGGTATCAAATAGCCCTATAACCCATGCCGCTAAAAATGCAGTCAACAGGTTGATACCAAGCCATACCGAGCGGCGATGAATACTTTTTTTGACCGGGGCAAACGTATCTTCGTCTTCACTTAAACCGGCCATACTCAGTAAAGAGTGTTCTGCTTCATCCCGAATAACATCCACCACGTCATCGATGGTAATGCGGCCCAGCAGGTGATTATCTTTATCGACGACAGGTGCGGAGATCAGATCATGTTTTTCAAAACGGTGGGCGACATCATGGTCCGACATATTGGCGGGAATAGGATCGACCTGATGCGACATTGCTTCGCGTACAGTAAGTGAACGGCTGCGGCTGACAACCTGTGACAAGCGCAGCGTTAAAAGATATTTATCCTGATGATCAACGACATAAAGACTGTCAGTGTTTTCGGGTAACTCCCCATATTTACGTAAATAACGTAAGACCACTTCCAATGTGATATCCGAGCGGACGGTGACCACATCGGTGTTCATCAAACCACCGGCGGTATCTTCTTCATAAGCCAGAATGGCTTCAATCCGACGTCGACGTTGCGAGTTCATGGCTCGCAACACTTCCTGCATCACATGGCCAGGGAGATCCTGAAGAATATCGACAACATCATCGGTATCCAGATCTTCAGTAGCGCTCAACAGATCAGCAGTATCCATGCCGGTCATCAAGCCGGTACGAACATCTTCCCCAATATAGGAAAGTACCTCACCTCGTAATTCGGGATTGATGATTGGCCAGCATACCAGCCGTTCATTGGGAGGGAGGGATTCCAGTAAATGAGCGGTTTCAGCAGGGTGCAAGCTGGCTAATAAGCGACGCATTCTGACAAAGCGGCCGCTTTTCAGCGCCTCGGAAAAGGCATTCAGCGAGTGATTGAGACTGCGGTGTTGGTCCAGCTCAGACATATCCGGCTCCAGAGGGCGTCGGTACTTTTAGGGGGAGGTTACGCAGGCTATTTTAGCCTGCTTACTTGGTGCTGAATAGCTTTAAATGACTAGCCTTAGCGAAACAAATAGCAGCTAATGATGAATCGGTGCGTTGATTTGTTCCAATAACATATCGGCTTCAAGTGCATCTGACACTTGCATAATACTCAGCGTGTTATCCGGTAATAAACTCAAATCGGTTTCGTTAATGATTTGCTTTATTTCCAGCAACGCATTGGGATGCATACTGAAGTGTTCCAGTCCCATTGCCAGCAATAGCCGGGCATAGCGGGGATCACCAGCCATTTCACCACACATTGATACTGGAATATTAAATTTCCTACCCGCTTCCAGCGTCATATGAATCAGCCGTAAAACAGCAGGATGTAAAGGGTCGTAGAGATAGTTGACCGTGTCATCAATACGGTCGATAGCCAGAGTATATTGAATCAAATCGTTGGTGCCGATAGATAGAAAATCTACATGACGGGCAAACATTTCTGCGCAGACTGCACTGGCCGGGATTTCGATCATTGCGCCAATTTCTACCTGACGATCATATTCCAGACCTTCCCTATCCAGTTCGATCTTGCATTGTTCCAATAAATTACGTGCCTGTAACAATTCATGCATGGTGGATATCATTGGAAACATGATTTTGATTTTGCCATAGGCCGATGCTCTCAGGATGGCTCTTAACTGGGTGCGGAACATAGCGGGCTGAGTCAGGCAAAGTCGAATAGCACGCAACCCCAGTGCCGGATTAGTGACCACTGTCTGAGTCAGGTGCCGACCACCATCAACGGTCTTATCTGCCCCCAGATCGAAAGTCCGAATGGTGACTGGTTGATTATTCATACCTTCGACAACATCACGATAAGCGGCGAGCTGTTCTTCCTCTTCCGGTGGTGCCAACCGATTCATATAGAGAAATTCGGTCCGATACAGCCCGATGCCCTGTGCCCCGGCATTGGTGATAGTGGAAATATCTTCTGGCAATTCCGCATTGGCCAGCAGCGTAATGGTCTTGCCATCACGGGTACGCGTAGGCTGGGATTTATAGCGACTCAGAGATGAAATATGTTCATCAAACGCAATACGCCGTTGTTGATATTCCCTGAGTGTTCCTTCATCGGCACCGGCAATCATGATGCCAGCTTCACCATCGACGATCAGTGGTTCATTATCCTGCACATAGCGACGAACAGATTCCACACCGACAATTGCCGGAATACCCAGGCTGCGTGCCAGGATTGTGGTATGCGAAGTGGCGCCACCATGTTCGGTAACAAATGCGGCAATACCCTGATGTTGCATTAAAACGGTATCTGCGGGCGTCAAATCCTCAGCAATGATGATATGGCCTTTCAGGCGTCCATCAGCAATTTCGTGATCCGCTACTTCCTGATCGGCGAGAATCCGATGGATACGATTGACCACATGATCAACATCATCCCGTCGTGTCCGCAGATACGGATCATCCATTTCGTTGAATACGTTGATTAATGCATCACGTTGCAATTGCAACGCCCATTCAGCATTGCAGCGACGTTGACGGATCATATCGACCGGAACTTTGGTCAGTGATGAATCGTTGAGCATTAAGATATGCGTATCAATAAACGACGTCACATCAGCCGGCGCGTTGGCAGGGATATGGTTACGAATCGATTTAAGCTGTTGCTTGGCCTGTTCAATCGCATCAAGTAAACGTTCCACTTCCTGTTCAATGGAAAACGCCGGGATCAGATATTCACGAACATCCGGCTGGTTGTGAAACAGAATATGGGCACGACCGATCGCGATACCTCGAGAAACGCCAATGCCTTGTAGCTCAAGCGTCATTGGCCTTCTCCAAAGTAATTGGCAATCAACTCCCCGATAGCGTTTAACGCAGATTCGGCATCATCACCTTCTGCGGTGACCTGAATTTCAGTGCCTTTGGCAGCGGCTAACATCATCACTCCCATAATACTTTTGCCATTAACCTGACGATTATCCTTTGATACTTGAATATCCGCATGGAACTCAGAAGCAGTGGTGACGAATTTTGCCGCAGCACGGGCATGTAATCCCAGGCGGTTTATGATGGTAAATGTTTGTTCCTGTTTCATGGACGATACCCTGAGTGATGACAACGTACAATGCCTTCCTGGCCACCACTAACCGCTTTGTGTTCAAGTTCATCAAGGCTTAGGGTTGGATAGTTTAAAACACGGATTAGCATGGGGAGATTGAGCCCTGAAACAATTCGGATATCTTCACGATCGGAGACTGCGCAAGCAATATTGCTGGGAGTAGAGCCAAACATATCTGTCAAAATCAAAATTCCATTACCCTGATCCAGTCCAATCAATTCACCATCCAGCTGTTTGCGTATGGCGTCTGGATTATCTTTGACTTCGATAGAGATAACTTTAGTGGGCAACGGGCAGCAGGAAAGCATTTGTCTGGCCGTGTTTATCAACTCGGTGCCGATATGATTGTGCGATACGATTAAAATACCTACGGTCATCTTGGTTCTCTTGGTCACCAGCGAAAGTCAGACTGGAAGGGCAGTTTACCGCCAATGAATGTAATGTATATGAGCGTTTTAGGCAAATATTGCTGCTTAAAATGCCATTTTATCAAGCTGCCAAAGCTGCATTTTTTCATGGTTGCCTTTATGTGACGCCTGCATTGTCAGCCAGCTATCAATTCGGGTTTTAAATGAGGCTGGATTTTCAACAGATAATGTCAATACAACTAAAGCTTTACCAAGAATGACTTTGTGTTGTGTCGGAGTGTTAACACTGGCTTTAGGGTGATGGACTCGTTTCAGTTCAATGCACAAATCTGCAATGGTGCTGGCATGCCAGCTAGCTTCACCACAGACTTTGCGGATATCCATCAGGCCTAATTCACGGGTATGCAGTAAACCGGAAAGCAGTTTGGGGCAATGTGCTATAAGATGTTCATTCTTCAGGGAAAAATCCACCACATCATCAGCAATCAGTGTTGCGCCATGATGAATTAATTCGAGTGCCAGACTACTTTTTCCAGCACCAGCTTCACCAAAAATAAAGATGCCTTTATCCCGATAATGAATCATCACACCATGATGACTATCCATGGCTGCTGGCAAAGACATAACAGATTATTCTTCGTCGATGGAAAGCAATAATTCAAAAATGGCTTCAGCACTGGAAGCCTGTCGAATACGGCTACAGATTTCTTCATCTCTAAACAATGTCACCAGACGTGACAAATGTTGTAAATGATGTTCGGTATCATCCTCCGGCACCAATAAACCAAAGGCGATATCAATCGGTTTACCATCAGCCGCTTCAAATTCGACCGGCGTTTCCAGTGTCAGCATTGCGGCCACGGTGTGGGTAAGATCCGGGACACGGGCGTGGGGAATTGCCACGCCCTTGCCTAATCCGGTACTGCCCAAACGTTCACGTTCGAGTAGAACTTGAAAGATTTTTTCAGCAGTCGCTGCACTCGTATTGGCTGCCAGCATACGACTGAGATTTTCGATCACCCGTTTTTTGCTGGTAGCTTCATCGTGGAAACTGATGTTGTCCGCATTTACGAGCAGTGCAGCGATAAGCATGAAATTTCCCGCTCCTTAACTAGCGTTATGTTTTTGAATGACACCATCAGCTTGATGGTGGTTAGTAATTTTATCTTTGTGCTTGATGATTTGTCGATCCAGTTTTGCAACCAGATTTTCAATAGCGGAATACATATTTTCCTGCTCGTCAGAAGCAAATAAGTCGGCGCCACTGGCATGAACAGTTGCTTCAGCTTTTTGCCGAAGTTTCTCGACAGATAACACTACATGCACGTTAGTCATGTGATCAAAATGACGAGTCAGTTTCTCGAATTTTTTATTGACGTGGTCCCGAAGGCTGTCAGTGATATCTATATGTTGTCCGCTTAGATTTAATTGCATAATGCATCACTCCTGTTGGTGGACTAAAACTGGTATTACACCAGTCGCTTACGCTCATTTGAGGGCGCTATCGCTAATGTTTCGCGGTACTTTGCAATAGTACGACGAGCGACATTAATACCCTGTTCTCCCAGAATATCAGCAATTTTGCTGTCACTCAGGGGTTTTCTCGGATTTTCCGCGGCGACCAGTTTTTTGATGATCGCCCGAATGGCTGTTGCAGAACATTCTCCACCACTTTCAGTACCGACATGGCTGGAGAAAAAGAATTTAAGTTCAAAAATTCCCCGTGGCGTGTGCAGATATTTGCGAGTCGTTACGCGGGAGATGGTGGATTCATGCATTTCCACGGTTTCGGCGATATCTGCCAATACTAAAGGTTTCATGGCCTCTTCGCCGTGATCAAGAAAGTCACGTTGACGTTCCACAATTGCTTGGGTGACTTTAAGTAATGTCTCATTACGGCTTTGTAAACTTTTCAGAAACCAACGTGCTTCCTGCAAATTATTTTTCAGATAAGTGTTCTCTTCACTACTATCGGCCCGGTTAATTAACGAGGCGTAATGTTCGGCAATCTGCAGTTTAGGTGCGTTGTCAGGATTGAGCGACAATTGCCATTTGCCGTGAACTTTTATCGCATAAACATCCGGTACGATATATTCAGTTTTGTCAGTTTGGATACTACTGCCGGGGCGCGGGTTAAGCAACTGAATTGAGCGAACCAGATCGGTTAATTCATCATCGCTGACTTTCAAAGCACGTTTGATCAGGGCGTAATCACGTTTAGCCAATGTATCCAGATGTTTGTCTATCAGTTCTGTAAGCAACTCAACATGCTTTAAAGCGACAGTCGATTCGTATAATCGTAATTGGATCAGTAAACACTCACGCAAGTCCCGAGCACCAACACCGACGGGATCAAAATGATGAATCCGGTGCAATACCGTTTCAATTTCATCAAGTTCTACTTCAGCAAATTCTTCGCCAAGGCTTTGCTGAATTTCTTCCAATGTGGTTTTCAGGTAGCCATCGTCTTCAATGGAGTCAATGATAGTGGTGGCAATTGCCTGTTCAGTTTCACTAAATGGAGTGAGGCGCATTTGCCAGAGTAGATGCTGTTGCAGGCTGTCACTGCTTTCGTCCTGATTATCCCGCTCAAAATCACTGTCTCCGGATGGGCCGGAACTCGTCATGCTCTGGGAATTATCGTAGGTATCTTCCCATTTGCTATCGACTGGCAGATCTTCGGGAATATCAGTATTTTCCAGTTCGCTGATTTCGCGGCTACCGGTATCTTCATCACGACGGACAGAGCTTGGTTCGTCGTAGTCGTATTCTTCCTCAACCTCCAGAAGGGGATTGGTTTCCAGTGCTTCCTGAATTTCTGTCTGCAACTCCAAGGATGATAATTGCAACAAACGGATCGCTTGCTGCAACTGTGGAGTCATCGACAGGCTTTGACCAATGCGTAGCTGTAATGAGGGTTTCACTTAATGTTTTGATTTAATGTTGTGACCATGAGTTTATGTTACCGCAATCGTCGCGCCGTTGCCTATACGTCTTTCTAAAATAAAAATCACAACAGGGTAACTGCAGTGGCTTTAAAACTAATCCATAGTGAATCGCCCAGAGAAAGCCCTAGAGAAGATAAAGCCTGGTGACTGATAATCACTTCAAATTTGTCACCACAATCAACTGTCAGGCGCACCGCTTTGCCCGCTTCGCTGATGCTGGTAAGTCGTCCGGGTAACTGGTTACGGGCGCTGCTATCCGAATGAGCATGGGTACTAATCGTTATCACCAGCGGATCGATTGCAATATGTCGGGCAGAAAGAGAGCCTTCCGCGGCAAAGATTTTCAGTGTTTTGGTATGAAAGATTTCGCCATCATAATGACCATGGAACAGGTTCAGCAGGGGAGCCGAAACCGGTTTGCCCTTAAGCAGTTGTATTGTATGAGGTGTGATAGCGGAAGCCTGCAGACGGTCATGGGTTGAAAACAGTACTGTGCGCTTAGCATCGTTAGTCAACATGGTGATCACATCTTCCAGCTGGCGCTGGTGAAAGCTGTCCAGATTGGCAAATGGTTCGTCTAGCAACAGGATATCCGGTTCAAATGCCAGCACCCTGGCAATCGCAACACGCCGTTGTTCTCCACCCGACAGAGTGCTGGCGGTCTGATCAGCCAACTGGGTCAAGTTGACGGTTTCCAATGCCTGTTGCAGTTGAGATGTATGTCGGGCTTTATCCACTTTTTGTAACTTCAGCGCCAGGCGAATATTGTCTTTTACCGTGCCGGGTAGCATATAGGGATGTTGGGGGACCAGCCCGATTTTCTGACGTTGTTTGGCTTGTGAATCAGTGATTTTATCGCCCAATACGCTGATATCACCTGAATCGGGCTTTTGTAATAAAGCCAATAAGTGAAACAAGGTGGATTTCCCCGCGCCATTTT
>NZ_DFTU01000010.1:8876-18310 GCF_002379485.1 Methylophaga sp. UBA4204
TGTTGCTCAATATCCAGGGCCAGCTCACCGTTATAACGAACTTTAATGTTGTCTAGTTGAAAGGCGTAGTTCATGTCAGTCGCCGGTTAATCCAGGACAAAGCGAAATTCAGGATAAAAGCGATCATTAGCAACACTATGCCGAGCGCCAATGCCAGTTCAAATTCGCCTTTACTGGTTTCCAGTGCAATGGCGGTAGTCATCGTACGAGTATAGCCTTCAATATTCCCCCCCAGCATCATTGCAGCACCAACTTCACCAATGGCGCGTCCAAAGCCTGTAAGAATAGCTACCAGCACCGCCAGTCTAACGGCTTTTAATACCTGAAAGCATTGTTGCCATTTATCTGCACCGAGACTTTGTAAGGTCAAAATTAGCCTTGGATCAGCGGTGTTGACGGTCACCAGAGTCAGATTCATCATGATGGGAAATATCAAGATGCTCTGCGCAATAATCATGGCGGATTGGGTATAAAGCAATCCCAATTCCCCTAATGGTCCCATTCGACTGAAGAGCCCATATAGTAATAACCCAATCACTACGGTAGGCATGGCCATTAAGGTATTGAGAATATGTTGCAGTGTCGTTTTACCGGAAAACTCCGTTAATGCCGTAAACACACCCGCAGGGATCGCCAGTAAAGCGGCAATGAAAGCAGCAGCAACGGAAATACTGACCGATGTCTGAATAATCTCCCAGACAGTAGCATCAAAAGCTATCAGCAGTTTAAGCGCTGCGGTAAAAGATGTACCAAAAAAGTCCATGGCTAAGGAAGCCTAATAATCAGCGAACCAATCCCAGTCGTTCGCAAACGGTTAATACAGGCTGTGTTTTATTCATTGAATAAAAGTGTAAGCCGGGTACGTCCAGTTTAATCAGTTTTTCAGTAAATTCAGTCAGGTAATCGGTAGTAAATGCCTGCATCGAGACACTGTCATCATAAAACTCTTCCAGACGTTTTTTGAGCCAACGAGGAATTTCTGCACCACAGGCTGCAGAGAACCGCGCGAGTTGAGTGTAATTATTGATGGGCATAATGCCGGGAATTATCGGAATATCAATGCCTTTTTTCTGGCAGCGTTCTACAAAATACAGATAAGAATCAATGTTGAAAAAATACTGTGTAATGGCGCTGTCAGCTCCGGCATCAACTTTACGTTTGAAATTTTCCAGATCGACACCAGCATCCTGTGCCTGAGGATGTACTTCGGGGTAAGCTGCAACTTCAATAGTGAAATGATCGCCGGTTTCTTTGCGAATAAATTGCACCAGTTCATTGGCATAACGAAAATCACCCGGATCACGCATGCCAGAGGGTAAATCACCTCTTAATGCCACCACGCGGGAAATTCCATTATCGATATAGGTTTGCAGGATAGTACGGATGCGTTCTTTTGATGATCCCACACAGGATAAATGCGGAGCTGCATCAATTCCGGTCTCTGCTGCGCGTTGTTGTATAGCGATAACCGCTTCAAGCGTATTATCCTGAGTCGATCCCCCTGCACCAAAAGTCACGGAGTAAAATTCAGGTTTTAATACAGCTAATCGCTCTTGCACCAATAAAAGATTTTGTGCACCTTTTTCCGTTTTTGGCGGAAAAAATTCACAGCTGATAACAGGTTGTTTGGACATGATGCTTACTTTAGGTAAAAGAAAAAGGGCTAACACTTAGGTTAGCCCTGCTTAACTTAGTAACGGTAGTGTTCAGGTTTATAGGGGCCTTGTTGCTCAAGCCCTAAATATTTGGCCTGTTCAGCATTTAATTCGGTCAGATTAGCACCGATTCGGCCTAAATGCAGCCGGGCCACTTTCTCGTCTAGACGTTTTGGCAAGACATACACTTTATTCTCGTAGTTGGCACTGTTATGCCATAACTCGATTTGCGCCATGACCTGATTAGTGAAAGACGCTGACATTACAAAGCTTGGATGACCGGTTGCACAGCCCAGATTGACCAGACGACCTTCAGCCAACAGGATAATACGCTTACCATCAGGGAAAATAACGTGGTCAACCTGAGGCTTAATGTTTTCCCACTCGTAGTTACGTAGTGAAGCTACATCAATTTCGTTATCAAAGTGACCGATGTTACAAACGATAGCTTCGTTACGCATCGCCGCCATATGCTCATGATTAATGACATTGATATTACCGGTAGCAGTCACAAAGATATCGGCC
Source organism: Methylophaga sp. UBA4204 (assembly GCF_002379485.1). Lineage (NCBI taxonomy): Bacteria > Pseudomonadati > Pseudomonadota > Gammaproteobacteria > Thiotrichales > Piscirickettsiaceae > Methylophaga > Methylophaga sp. UBA4204. Next base: position 11,057 of record NZ_DFTU01000010.1, read on the forward strand.
TTATCAGCGACTTCATCCATGGTGACAATACGGTAACCTTCCATTGCTGCCTGCAGGGCACAAATTGGATCGATTTCAGTAATCATCACGGTAGCGCCCATGCCACGGAAAGCTTGTGCACAACCTTTACCGACATCGCCGTAACCTAACACCACGCAGATTTTGCCAGCAACCATAACATCGGTTGCACGCTTGATACCGTCAAGCAGTGATTCACGGCAACCATACAGATTGTCGAATTTTGATTTGGTGACTGAGTCGTTAACGTTGATCGCCGGGACTTTTAAGGCACCTGCTTTCATCATTTCATACAAACGATGTACGCCGGTGGTGGTTTCTTCCGACAAACCTTTAACATCGTCGAGTAATTCCGGATAGTCTTCATGCATCATCGTGGTCAAATCACCACCATCATCCAGAATCATATTCGGGCGCCAGCCATCAGTGCCAATGATGGTTTGACGAATACACCAGATAGCTTCTTCTTCGGTTTCACCTTTCCAGGCAAAGACCGGGATGCCCTGATCGGCAATAGCCGCTGCAGCGTGATCCTGTGTTGAAAAGATATTGCAAGAAGACCAGCGCACTTCAGCCCCTAATTCAACCAGTGTTTCAATCAACACGGCAGTTTGTATCGTCATATGCAGACAACCTGCAATACGCGCACCTTTCAGCGGATGCTGGCCAGCATATTCTTCACGTAAGGCCATCAATCCAGGCATTTCGCTTTCAGCGATTTTGATTTCCTGATGGCCCCATTTCGCCAGACTGATGTCGGCAACTTTGTAATCTGGTTTTAAGTTTTCTACTGCTGATTGCATGATAATTTCCTGTGTTAGTTGATTTTTGCTGCTTCACGTAAGACGGGAGCGAGGTCAGTTCGTTCCCAACTGAAGTCAGCGTCTTCACGTCCAAAATGACCATATGCGGCAGTTTGCTGATAAATGGGACGTACTAAATCCAACATTTTGATAAGGCCAACCGGGCGCAAATCAAAATGTTCACGAACTAATTCGACAAGTTTATCTTCAGCAATTTTGCCTGTACCAAATGTATCCACGCTAATGGAGGTAGGTTCTGCAACGCCGATGGCATACGAAACCTGAATTTCGCAACGATCAGCAAGTCCGGCGGCAACAATGTTTTTCGCTACATAGCGACCCGCATATGCTGCACTACGATCGACTTTTGAAGGATCCTTGCCGGAGAATGCACCACCACCATGGCGGGCCATGCCACCGTATGTGTCGACGATAATTTTGCGACCGGTCAGGCCGCAATCACCCACAGGACCACCAATAATAAATTGGCCGGTGGGATTAATATGGTAACGAGTATTTTTTGTTAGCCATTCAGCTGGAAGCGTTTGTTTGATAATGAGTTCCATCACCGCTTCTTTCAGATCAGCTTGGCTGATTTCAGGGTTATGCTGGGTTGATAGGACCACTGCATCAATACCCACCGGTACGCCATTTTCATAGGCAAATGTCACCTGACTTTTGGCATCAGGGCGTAACCACGGTAATTCACCGCTTTTACGTACTTGGGCCTGACGTTTGACCAGACGATGTGCATAAGTGATAGGAGCTGGCATAAGCACTTCAGTTTCATTGCTGGCATAGCCAAACATCAAGCCTTGATCACCGGCACCTTGATCTTCTTCTGTTTCACGATCCACACCCATGGCGATGTCACCGGATTGTTTACCGATAACTGACATGACCCCGCAGGTCTGTCCATCAAAACCGACCTCGGAGCTGTTGTAACCAATATCCGTGATGGTTTTACGAACAATGTCTTCCAAGTCTACCCAGGCGCTGGTTGAGATTTCGCCAGCCACAATCGCTACACCGGTTTTAATCAGAGTTTCGCAGGCAACACGAGCGTGGGGATCTTTGGACAGGATTGCATCTAAAACAGCGTCGGAAATTTGGTCTGCTACTTTATCTGGATGACCTTCTGAAACAGATTCAGAGGTAAAAAGATAAGCATTACTCATAGACAACTTCCTCATTAAAATTCAAATAAGGTAATGATAGTTTAACTATGGGTAAAGTTCGGATGAAACGCCCATTACTACCAGTGACCCGTAATAATGAACGCCGTTTGGAATGTAAAATTGAATAAGCCTAGCAGAGGGTTCTCTGTCGCAGCGTTCCTTATCCAATGTGGCATATATTAATTCATAATGAAAAAATTACCAAGTTAAGCCTTTCTTAAAGGCTTTGTTGATATTTCATAGCCCCAAGCCGTAGTGGCTATGAAATATCAAGGACCCTAGATAACGAGCTGATGTCCATGCTGTTTCAACCAACGGCGATGTTCACGGAAATTGGGGTCAAATTGTTCAACCAAATCCCAAAAGGCCTTTGAATGGTTATGCTGACGTAGATGACATAATTCATGAATGATAACGTAATCATTTATCGACTGTGTGGCCTGAACTAATTGCCAGTTAAGCTGGATATCTCCTCTCATAGTACAACTGCCCCAGCGAGCTTTATAGCTTTTAATCTGAACCAGATTGGGTCGCAGGCTAGTTTGCTCAGCAAGCTGTTTTACTCGTTCAGGCAGTAACGATTCTGCTTGACGTCTGTACCATCTTGCTAACGCCTGTCTTATTTGCAAGGCTGTGACATTGGGCGGTGCCATAATCACCAGTTTCTGTTGATCAAGCAGGACATGCAGTCGCTGGCGTTGTGGCTCCTGAATAATATGTAATGGATATTGCTCGCCCATAAAAGGTTGTAACTCACCTTCAATAAATTGTCGTTTGGGTGGACGCTGCTGGAATTTTTTTAATTTATCCTCGATCCATTGCTGTTTGCGCATCACAAATTGTTTTGCCAACCATAACGGCATTAATTTGGGTAAGTGCACCGTTACGTTGCCATCCTGAATTTTGATCGCAATGGTCTTTCTGCGTGCGCTTCGGACAACGGCAACGGAGTGATCGTTAATCTTGATGGTGCTCATCGACTGACTTAAATAACGTATTAAATGGGCATTTTAACGGCTGATTTGCGAAAATGTCGGATTAAACAGGTTTTATTATGACTTTGACAGCCAATATTAAATTCGCCCATCGCTTATCACTGGCACCGATGCTGGATTGGACCGATCGGGATTTCCGTTATTTGTGCCGAATCATTTCCAAGCATACTTTGCTATATACCGAAATGATCACCACAGGCGCATTGCTCCACGGCGATCATCAACGCTTTCTGGCACATGATGAAAATGAATATCCCATGGCATTGCAGCTGGGTGGCAGTGACCCTGCAGAATTAGCAAAATGTGCCACCTTAGGTGCCCAGGCTGGTTATCAGGAAATTAACCTGAATGTCGGGTGCCCCAGTGATCGTGTACAGAATGGTCGATTCGGTGCCTGTTTAATGGCCGAACCCCGGTTAGTGGCTGAATGTGTGGTTGCGATGAAGCAGGCAACTGATATTCCCATCACAGTCAAAACCCGATTAGGTATTGATGAGCAGGACGGTTATGAATTTGTCAGAGAATTTGTCGACGCAATTTATCAGGTTGAAGTCGATGCAGTGATTCTTCATGCCCGTAAAGCCTGGTTAAAAGGTTTAAGCCCGAAGGAAAATCGGGATATCCCTCCACTTGAGTATTCAAAGGTGTATCAAATCAAGCAGGAGTTTCCTGATTTGCATCTGGATATCAATGGCGGTATACACACGCTGGACGAGGCTGAAAACCATCTGCAAAGAGTAGATGGAGTAATGATGGGGCGGGCACTTTATCACCAGCCATATCTATTGGCTGAAGCGGATAAACGAATTTTTAATGATGATCGGTCAATCCCTAGTCAGCATGAAATAGTCGAATTGATGCTGCCTTATATTGAAATGCGTATGAAAGAGGGGAGACCCTTGAAGTCCATTACCCGCCATATGTTGGGTTTGTTTCAAGGCTTGCCAGGGGCTCGTCGCTGGCGGCGGCACTTAAGTGAAAATGCGCATTTACCCGGCGCCGGGATTGAAGTGGTCCGCGATGCGATTAAATTAGTAGGCTGAGACTAAAAGTAACCACAGAGACACAGAGGCTTTTGGTTGTTATATCCGCAGATTACGCAGATTTTCGCAGATGTTTTATGAATGCTTTAACAAGTCGGTTTGAAAGAAGCTAGCCCTCAGAGTTCTTTTGTGATGCATTACTGCATCAACCTGAAAACCATTTATTTAATCTGCGTGCATCTGCGTAATCTGCGGATTATTTTTTAAATGCCTTAAAACACCACTTAAACGTCAGTCACCATAAGCCACAAGCTATTTATAAAACTCTGTGCCCTCTGTGTCTCTGTGGTTAATGCTCTTCAATTCCTTAAGCCAGTACCTTTATGCAGCAGATAAAGCGCATAGCTTGTCAGTGCAGCGATAAAGGCCAGGATGATGGCAAAAGCAGCGGCTACCGGAATATCCGAAACACCTAAAATGCCATAACGGAATGCATTGACCATGTATAAAACCGGATTCAGCATGGAAACGTTTTGCCAGAATTCGGGCAGCAGTGAAATCGAATAAAACACGCCCCCCAGGTAGGTCAGCGGGGTGAGGATAAAGGTTGGAATGATTGAGACTTCATCAAAGCTGCGGGCGTATAAGGCGTTAATAAATCCGCCTAATGCAAACATGACGGCACTGAGAAAGACCATGCTAATGGTAATCCCGATATGTTGAACGGTAAGTTTGGTAAATATCAGTGAAACCAATGTCACAATGAGTCCAACAAACAGGCCGCGGGCTGCTCCACCGACAACATATCCTGCGAGGATAATATAGTTAGGAACGGGAGAAACCATCAGCTCTTCAATATGATTTTGAAACTTGGCACTGAAAAAAGACGAAGCGACATTGGAATAGGCATTGTTGATAATCGCCATCATGATGATGCCGGGGGCGATATATTCCATATAACTGAAACCATCCATCTCACCAATTCGGCTACCAATCAGATTACCGAAAATAATGAAATATAACGTCATAGTTATCGCTGGGGGTAACAGCGTTTGAGCCCAAATCCGCAGGAATCGCCTGATTTCCCGGGTGACGATGGTTGAAAAGGCAATCCAGTGATGCTGGCGGCGGTTATTCATTCAACAGACTCCGGACGTTCAACCAGGGTTAAAAATAATTCTTCGAGACGATTCACCTTGTTTTTCATACTGCCTACTTTAATGCCGCGTTCGGTTAACACGGTGAATAAATCATTCAGGCCCTCCTGGCGCTGAAGCTCGACCTCTATAGTTGTTGGATCTACCTGATGATATTCAATCCCCTGTAGCAAACTGCTGTCAGTCAAAGGTTCCAGCAGATCCAGTACAAAAGTTTCTTTATCCAGGCGATTTAATAACGATTTCATATCAGTATTTTCAACGATACGGCCCTTGTCGATGATGGCAATATTGCGACACAGATTTTCCGCTTCTTCAAGATAGTGCGTCGTCAGGATGATAGTGGTGCCACGTTGATTGATTTCACGTAAAAACACCCACATTGAGCGCCGCAGCTCAATATCCACACCCGCTGTCGGCTCATCCAATATAAGCAGGCGTGGATTGTGTACCAGCGCCCGGGCAATCATCAATCGGCGCTTCATACCTCCAGATAATGATCTTGAAGGCGTATGACGTTTTTCCCAAAGTCCTAATTGCTTCAGCAAGACATCGGCTCGCGGTTCGGCCTCTTTTGCTGGAACGCCATAATAACCGGCCTGCGTCACCAGAATGTGTTTAACCTGCTCAAAACCATTAAAATTAAATTCCTGCGGCACCAACCCGATATAACTTTTAGCCAACTCGGTTTGACTGTCCAGATCGGCATCAAAGATGGTTACCGAGCCACTGGTTTTTGTGACTAACGACGTTAGAATGCTGATGGTAGTGGATTTGCCAGCGCCATTTGGCCCTAACAGTGCAAAAAAATCACCTTCTTCAACCGTCAGATTGATATCTTTGAGTGCTTCCAAGCCATTGCGATAGGTTTTATTCAGATGTTCTATAGTAAGCGCTTTCACCGGAATCGCCTTAAGCAGATTTAAACGTACTAGATTATCATGTCACTCATGTCTGATCATATTTACCCGGAACCGGTTCCAGTTTCTCCCCCTGCCTCTGAAGCTGAACTGATGCATCGTTGCCAACAAATAGCTGGCAAAACGGTGGGTCAGCTTGCACAGCAATCCGGCCTGACGGTTCCTGTAGATTTGCGCCGTCATAAAGGTTGGTTAGGGAATCTACTGGAGCGCATTCTGGGCGCCGATGCCGGTAATCAAGCGGAACCGGATTTTGTTGCTTTGGGTATTGAATTAAAAACCATTCCATTGAATACCCGCGGTGAGCCAAAAGAATCGACATATGTCTGCACGGTGACTCCCAAAGCTCTGTCTGAAACGCATTGGCAGACATCATGGTTACGTCGTAAACTGAGCAAGGTTTTGTGGTTGCCGGTTGAAGCCGATAACGCTATAGCATTAGCGGATCGATTTATTGGACAGGCGATTTTATGGCAGCCTTCAGAACAGCAGGAAACAGTGCTGCAGCAGGACTGGGAAGAGTTGATGGAAATAATGATAGCTGAAGGTGCCGTGACAGCGAAACTGGGACGTTTTTTACAGATAAGGCCCAAAGCAGCCAATAGTCGGGTAATTACCCGGCAGATAGGGCATGACGGCGAGGAAGAATGGTATCATCCTTGTGGTTTTTACCTTCGGACAAGTTTTACGCAACAAATTCTGTCAGGGAAAGCTTGCTGTTAATGTTCAGCAACAGGCAGAATGCACATTAGAATAAAGGATTGGCATAGTGCAAAAACTCAATGCATTAGTAGTAGACGCATCTACTGAATTTCGTAATAAGGCTCGTGCACTATTATCGGCTGCCGGGTTTGAAGTGGACCACGCAGAGACTGGGAATCAAGGTCTTGAACATGCTCAGCAGACACGATATCGATTAGTTTGTTGCAGTGATGATCTGTCGGATATCGCTGGCAGCGAGTTCTGCGGTCAATTACGAGCAATCAACGGCTATGATTATGCTGCTGTGCTGGTGATGACAGAAACGGATAACGCCCGAACCCTCAAGCAGGCATTGCTGGCCGGTGCCACCGACATTTTCAGCAAGCATGACGAATCCGAATTAGGTATTTATGTGCAACGCCTGGCTCAGCGTGAAACCCGCCAGTTATCTGGCCGGGTACTGTTTATCGAAGATTCCAGGGTTTTATAGACCATCAT
>NZ_DFTU01000026.1:0-279 GCF_002379485.1 Methylophaga sp. UBA4204
AAATGACGTTTGCAGGTTAATCGCAATCAGCAGAGCAAACCACAATGGATCAATATTCAAATGGATTGCTACCGGTGCAATGATCGGCACCACAATAAAACAGATCTCAATAAAATCGAGGAAAAAGCCCAGTATGAATATCAGCAACATACTGAGAACTAAAAACGTCCATTTCCCTCCCGGCAGACCTGAAAAAATATCCAGAATCAGTCCATCACCACCCATGCCGACGAACACCAGTCCAAAGGCGGTGGCACCAATAAAGATTAAAAACACCAT
>NZ_DFTU01000026.1:421-14318 GCF_002379485.1 Methylophaga sp. UBA4204
TAAAACACCATGCTGGTCAGACGAGCTGTTTTCTCCATAGCATCGCGAAGATTAGGCAGCGTCAAACGACGATGCAGAGCAGCCAGTATCAATGATCCCAGCGCACCAACCGCAGCAGATTCAGTAGGAGAGGCAATACCATAAAAAATGGAACCCAATACCGCGATTATGAGCAATAAGGGGGGGAGCAGACTCTTTAAAACACTGATCCACAGCGCGGCCAGTTCCGGATTATCATCCCGTACCGCTGGTGCCAGGTGTGGGTGACGCCATGCGACATAGACTATATATAGAATGTAAGCCACAATCAGCATTATGCCCGGCACTACTGCACCGATAAATAATTCACCCACCGGCACGCCGATAACATCACCTAACAGGATCAATATGATACTTGGGGGAATGATTTGTCCTAACGTGCCGGAAGCGGCAATAGTGCCACTGGCTAAAGACGGGGCGTAACCTCGCTTCAGCATCGAAGGTAAAGCAATAACGGTCATGGTGACTACTGATGCTCCTACTACTCCGGTGGTGGCAGCTAACAAAGCACCCACCATGACAACGGATATTGCCAGCCCTCCGCGAATTCTGCCAAACACCCGTCCCATGGTATCGAGTAGTTCTTCAGCAACACCGGATTTTTCCAGAACCACACCCATAAACACAAACAATGGCACCGCCAGTAAGGTGAAGTTGGTCATGATGCCCCAAATTCGAAATGGCAACAGCTGGAAGAAGTCAAAGCCTAGATAGATACTACCGAATAACAGCGAAATGGCACCGAGCACAAAGGCGACCGGATAGCCGGTCAGCAGGAGCAGGATCAACAAGGCAAACATCAGTAAAGCAATATATTCCATTATTTTTGCTCCTGATGATGTTGAATAATGCGGATATTCCGAATTAACTCAGCTACAGCCTGAATCATTATCAGTAGAAACCCCAGCAACAAAGCTGCTTTGAGAATAAAGCGGTAGGGCAGGCCGCCTGGATCGGGTGAGCCCTCCTGATATAAATAAGCATTGTAGGCAAATGGCCAGCTGCTGATCAGAATCAGCAGACAAAACGGCATCAGAAACAATATAATGCCAATGACATCAATCCATGCACGGTGCTTATTACTAAGCCGTTGACTGCGATAGAGAATATCTACCCGTACATGGGCATCATGTTTGAGGGTATAGGCGCTGCCGAGCAGAAATATCAATGCAAACAGATGCCATTCCAGTTCCTGTAAACCGACAGATCCCTGTTGAAACAGATAACGCATCATTACGTCGTAGCAGGTTAACAATACCAGTAGCAAAACCAACCAGCTGCAAAGTTTGCCAGTATATTCAGTGAAATGGTTTATCGAAGTTTCCAACGAGGCAAAGAATCGGTCCATGGTAGTCTTTCATCAACAAAATAAACGTTGAAGTTTCCCATAAAGCGGCCCATTGCTCCAGCAATTCACCATTTTATGAAATTTATTGCTCGACTTTCCGCAACAAGTTATGGAAGTGTTAAAGTGATATTGACTTATCACCTACCAGGAGAAATGACATGGATAATACGGAATTTAAAAATAGTGATGAAAAAAACCAACTGATACGCCTGTTATATATGCTGCTTTACGGTTTTGTGCTGTATCTAACGATGTCAGTGTTAGCAATTGTGGTCATTGTGCAGTTTGTCTTTGCATTATTTAGTGGCAGCGCCAATGATGCTATTCGAGGATTTTCAAAAGACTTGTCTCGCTTTATACAGCAAATTGTTTTATTTCTGACATACAATGATGAGAAAAAACCGTTTCCATTCAACCCACTATATGATGAGGTGGAAGCTGAAGCGGTGTATGATAACGACGATTATATTGCAGACTATGAAGACATCTCTGACCGTGATGATCCAGATGCACCTAAAAAATAAAATTGACTGATGGAATACTGAATTTCTTATGCTCACTGTAATCTCTCCGGCCAAGACGCTTGATTTCGATACGCCTGTGTCTACCAATAAATACTCTGAACCTCGTTTTCTGGATCAATCACAACAATTGATTGAGCAACTGAAAAAGCTGTCTTCTCAGGAAATCGCCAATTTAATGAAGATCAGCGACAAACTTGCCGGTTTGAATATGGCGCGGTTTCAACAATGGCAAACACCCTTTACCGAAGAAAATGCCAAACAGGCAATTCTGGCATTTAAAGGAGATGTGTATACCGGTCTTGCAGCTGAGACCCTGGATGATAAAGGGCTGGACTTTGCACAGCAGCATTTACGAATACTCTCCGGTTTATATGGTGTGTTAAGACCCCTGGATTTAATGCAACCCTATCGTCTGGAAATGGGCACCCCGTTTCAGAATGATGCCGGCAGGGATCTTTACAGTTTTTGGGGAGATCAAATACGGCAATCCCTGGAGGCTGAACCAGCATTGAAAGATGGCGTGTTGATCAATCTGGCGTCAAATGAATACTTTAAAGCCGTTGATGCCAAAAAGCTCAAGGCGACTATTATTACGCCTGTTTTTAAAGACTGGAAAAACGGTCAGTACAAAATGATCAGTTTTTATGCCAAAAAGGCGCGAGGACTGATGAGTCGTTTTATTATTGACCAACAAATTAACTCTCCGGAAAAACTCAAGCAATTTGACTCGGATGGCTATCGATATAGTGAAGAAATGAGTCAAAAAAATGATTGGGTGTTTATCCGGGATAATCATTAAGTAACGTGAACTAAGGTCGGTAATGAAGCCAGGGACGGTTACAAGAACCATAAAATCAATACTGATATTGATTGGCTTTATGGCCGGGCATATTTCAGCCAACGCAGAAGTCGTTTTGACGAAAGCAGAACAGGCTTATCTCACCCAAAAACAAGTCATTAAGCTGTGTGTTGATCCTGACTGGCTGCCTTATGAAGGCATTGATGAGCAAGGTGAGTTCACCGGTATCATGTCAGATTTTTATGCTTTATGGTCTGACAAAATCAATATGGCCATTCAGCTGGTCAACACGGCAAGCTGGCAGCAATCGTTGCAATTTATACAGGATGGCAATTGCGATATTCTTGCCAGCGCACAGGATGTCCCCAGTCGACGTGACTGGCTCAATGTCAGTAAACCCTTTATTTTTTATCCATTAGCTGTAGCCACTCAGCCAGATCACCAGTTTGTGGTGAAGTTTGAACAAATCCAACATCGTGATTTTGTGATGGTGGGAGGCTATGCGGGGGTCGAATTGCTTCGTAGTCGCTATCCGGATATCAATATCACCACCGTAAACACCTCAAGAGAAGGCCTGAAAATGGTCGAAACCGGTATAGCCCATGGATTTATCGATACGGTACCGACCATTAATTATCAGATGCTTCGCTGGGGAATCTCGCACCTGAAGATTAGCAATGTGCTGGATTTGCAGTATGCAATGTCGGTGGGGGTGAGCACCCGCGAAACCCAGTTGCTCGAAATTTTCAACAAGGCCATTGATGATACTTCAGAAGTTGAACGACAGCGTGTATTGAACAATTGGTTATCTATAGAGTTTCAACAAAATAATACGGCTTTATTCTGGCAATTATTGGTGGGCGTATCGTTAGTGCTGTTAGTATTAGTTTATCGTTATCGGCAGGTGCATCATCATAATCGAAACCTGCGTAATCTGAATAATCAGTTAGAACAAATCTCGCGCCATGATCACCTGACCGGATTAGCTAACCGTTATGCGTTACACGAGCGGTTTAACGTGGAAATCGAAACTTCCAGCCAGACCAGACAAGTCTTTTCAATCCTTTTGCTAGATGTTGATTTTTTTAAAACCATTAATGACGAGTATGGTCATGATGTAGGCGATGAGGTTATCAAACAATTTGCTTCTCTGTTAATGTCCAAGGTGCGTGAGAACGATATGGTAGGTCGTTGGGGCGGGGAGGAATTTCTAATTCTCTGTTCACAAACTTCCAAAAATGGCGCTTTTCAGTTAGCCGATCAGTTGCGTCATCAGGTGCAGAATTACAATTTCCCGGTAAATCAGCAAATTACTGCCAGTTTTGGATTAAGTGAGTATAGGCATGGCGAAACTATTGGTGATACGATTAAGCGAGCTGATGATGCACTATACGATGCCAAGAAAAATGGTCGGAATCAGATTGTAATGGCGGACTCTGATTAATATGAATTCACAACAAAACACCCTGTTAACACCAGGCAGATATTTTTTTGCCTTGTCTCCCGATACCAGTTCAAGGATGCAGATTCAGCACATTATGAAACGTCTACCGGAAGATCCCTCGCTGAAATTACAAACCACCGCCAATTTACATCAGACATTGTTATTTCTCGGCCAACTAGACCAACAACAATTAGATGCACTGTTAAAACAGACTGACTCAATACGTTTCCCGGCAATAGATATGCAGTTTGATCACCTGTCATACTGGGATGGTCCAAAGATATTTTGCCTGACAAGTCGTGCTCCAAGCAGTGAATTGTATAACCTGGTGAACCAACTGGAGCATATCGCCAGTCAGGCAGATATTAAAGTCGATGTAAAACCTTACCTACCCCATATTACATTGGCGCGAAAAGCCAGTGAATCTCTAGACGTGCCCATTGCCCCAGTTAATTTTAAAGCAGAACAGCTGGTATTAATGAAATCAGTTTCCACCGATCATGGGCCGCAATACCAACCCGTAATGCATTGGCCTGTCACTGCAGATTGATTAATTATATTTGCTCAATGAGAGCACTATAATCTGGTATAAATGGTGCTCTATCCCGGCGGCTATTCCCATAATGAGTTCAAACACAAAACTAGCCAATTTATTCAGGTTGTTGGTGGTGTTATCTGCCATCCTAACCAGCGGCAAATTGTGGGCTGAGGAAACTGTTTTACGGGTGGGTGTTTATGAAAACCCACCCAAATTGGTGATGGACCCAAACGGACAGGTGAGTGGCATTCTGGGGGATCTTTTACAGGTTATTGCGTTACAGGAAAACTGGAAGCTGGTTGCTGTACCCTGCTACTGGAATGATTGTCTGGAGCTTCTTGCTAAAGGGGAAATTGATTTATTACCTGATGTGGCAACCAGCTCAGAGCGAACTGAGTTTTATGATTTTCATAATACGGCTGCATTACTCAGCTGGTCGCAGATCTACGTAAATCGTGAACATAACCTCAGCAGTCTGTTGGAACTGGATGGTAAACGCCTGGCACTGCTCAAGGGCTCCATTCAATACGATTACCTTAGACAATTAGCTGAAAATTTCAATATTGATGTCACCTTTGTTGTTGTTGATACCCAACAGGCAGCATTCGCTGCTTTATCGGATGGCATTGCCGATGCTGTCACCGCTAATAATTTTATCAGTGAGCTTAAAGCGGCAGAACTGAATTTAAGACCAACGCCAGTGGTATTTCAACCGAGTCGATTATTTTTTGCTGTCCCCAAAAATAAACATGGAGAGGTGCTAAAAGCAATTGATAGCTACTTACAACAATGGCAGGCAGATGCCAATTCGCCGTACTTTACGGTCTTAAAAAAATGGAACAGCTCTACTAGCAAGATGACGATTCCAAAAGAAATCTGGTGGTTGCTTATTGCTTTGGTAGTCGGTTTTCTCAGTGCTTTAATGTTTTTGCTGTTGATGCGTCGCCGTGTAAAGGAAAAAAATATTTCTCTGCGTCAGACCCAACAAAATCTCAACGTGATTCTTGATAGTGTGGATGCTCATATTTACATCAAAGATCTGCAGTTACGCTATCAATATGTAAATAAAAATGTCTGCAAACTGATTGGGCTGGACGAAAAAGAGATTCTGGGTAAAACCGATGCCATTCTATTTGATCGGGATACCTGTAAAACGTTGCAGGAACATGATTTAAGGGTTATCAAACAAGGCGAACGGATTGTTGAAGAAGAAATAAATACCGTCCTTGGTTCAGATAAGCCCCAAACATTTTTATCGGTCAAACTACCATTGCGTCAGGAAGATGGCAGTATTTACGCTTTATGTGGGATTTCCACTGATATTACCGATTATCTGTTAATTCAAAAACAGCTTCGTAAACTGGCGTTATATGATTCTCTGACCGGTCTGGCCAACCGCCGATTGTTAATGGAGTTTCTGGAGGATTCGCTGGCAGAAGGCCACCAATCGGAAATGGAAGGTGCTTTACTAATTGTCGATCTGGACTCATTTAAAACCCTGAATGATACCTTGGGACATCACGCTGGAGATTTATTATTACAAGGCGTCGCAAAACGACTTCAGTCTCGATTATTGCCACATGATCTGGCTGCCCGATTGGGGTCTGATGAGTTTGTAATCGTCAAACCTAAAATGGGTAAAGCACGGGGAGAAGTAGAAGCGCTTGTACAACAATACGCCGAGGAAATTCTGCTGGATTTTGTCATGCCATTTGCACTTGAACAAACTCAGTACATTGCTTCCGCAAGTCTGGGTATAGCATTGTTCTCCGATGCCGAGGGAGATGTTGAGCGTCTTTTACAGGAAGCTGATATGGCTTTGTACCGAGCCAAAGCCTCGGGCCGAAACAGTCTGAGATTCTTTGATCCGGTTATGCAGATGGAAGTTAATCGTCGCAGTCAATTGGAACGCAAATTAAGAGAAGCCATTGCTTCTCAGCAACTTGAATTGTATGTACAGCCTCAAATCAGCAGTGACCAGCAGTATGTTGGCATGGAGGCCCTACTTCGCTGGCATGATCCGGTTGAGGGCTTTATTTCACCGGTCGACTTTATCCCGGTTGCCGAATCCAGCGGCCTGATAATTCCTCTGGGCGCCTGGGTGTTAAGAGAGGCTTGTCAGATTTTGGCGCAGTGGGCGAAGCTACCTGAAATGCAAAATCTTACTTTATCGGTCAATATCAGCCCACGGCAGTTCCGACATATGCAGTTTATTGACTATATCGACAGTTGTCTGAAAGAGTTAGATGTCAATCCAAATCATTTGGAGCTTGAAATCACCGAGAGCCTTTTAATTGAAGATATTGATCAGACAATCGAGAGGATGAATGCCTTGCGCCAACGTGGTTTGCGTTTTGCACTTGATGATTTTGGCACCGGCTATGCGTCGTTAAGTTATCTAAAATTACTGCCACTGAATAAACTGAAAATCGATCAGTCATTTGTCCGGGATGTGCTGACCGATCCAAACGATGAAGCAATTGTCAGCACCATCATTGCGTTGGGACAAAGCCTGGATTTGGCGGTGATCGCTGAAGGAGTGGAAACCGAAGAGCAGGCAGTGCTGTTGGAAAAATTTGGCTGCCATGTTTATCAGGGCTATCACTTTGGCAGGCCTGCACCAGTGGCCGAGTGGCAACAAATTATTTCCGAAAAGCGTTTGGCCCTTAAACCTCATTAACTTTTTTAATCAATTGAGTTTCTTGCGCAACGCAAACTTATAAAATTCAAATCCGCTAACGGTGTTGTAAAAAATTGTATGGTTATTTTCGACAAATTTAGCGTTAACACGCTATTTTCCATACAATATCATTTTTTAGTTCAATATTCCCATACATTGTCTTTTTTTGTATGTAAATAAAATTGTATTTGTCCGGGAAAGTGCTTAGCCTGTAGCCTAAATGTTAGGGGCTGTTTATCTTTCATAGCCTCCAGCAGTGGTGGCGATGAAAGATAAACAGCCCCTAGGAATTTACCTATGCACTTGTGGAAAGCCCGAATCGAAACCGATGCGAAATCCAAATATCTTGGTATTGTGGAAGCGTTGGAAGCCGATATCTATTCTGGTTATGTCAAAGCCGGTGATCGTTTACCACCACAACGCGCTGTGGCCGAAACCTTAAATGTTGATTTGACTACGGTTACCCGTGCTTTCAACGAAGCGCGCCGACGTGGATTGATCGATGCCACCACCGGTCGTGGCAGTTATGTACGACAGCATGTCGAAAGTAAACTTATTTCGCATATCTCCGAGGCTCGTCCATTGCTGGATTTGAGCATGAATAATCCGCCGCAGCCCGAGTCAGCGGGTATACAGCAACATATTCCACAAGGTATCGCCCAGCTGATTTCCGGAGCCGACCGGGTGTTACAGATGCATTATCAGGATAGTGCCGGGAACCCACATGATCGAAGTGCTGCCTCGGGCTGGCTAAATCAAACTATAACGAATGTCTCGGCAGAACGCACACTGATCACCGGTGGAGCACAGTCTGCTTTGTATGCCATTTTGCATTGTATGGCAAAACCCGGTGATATCATTGCTTGTGGTGAGTTTGTCTATCCCGGCCTGAAATCGGCTGCTGAACAGCTTGAACTGGTATTGCAGCCTTTAGCTATGGATGAAGAAGGGGTACTTCCAGCGTCATTTGAACAGGCATGTCGGGATCACAGAATCAAGGCGATTTATCTGGTGCCGACGATGGATAACCCGACAACCGCCACCATGTCATTAACCCGTCGGCAGCAAGTCGTTGCCGTTGCCAACGAATATGACATCACGATTATTGAAGATGATCCTTATTCGCCGCTGCAGACAGAGGCCGTTAAAGCCTTAGTCGATTTAGCAGCTGATCGTACCTGGTATGTACGGACACTTTCCAAATGTATCACGCCCGCTTTGCGGCTGGCCTATGTGATTGCTCCCAGTATCTCACAGGCACTGGGCCTCGCTAATGTATTAAGAGCGATTAGCGTTATGGCCTCACCATTAATGGCTGCGCTGGTGACACGTTGGATTTACGATGGACGTATTAACCGGTTTGCTGAAGCCATTCGGGAAGAGAACCGTCTGCGTCAACAGATTGCCAGCCAATTATTAGCAGGAATGGACTTTTACAGTCATCAGGAAGGCCATCATATCTGGCTACAGCTCCCCAGTTGCTGGCAGGCCCAGGCCTTTGCTGAACAAGCCACCGTGCTGGGCGTATCGGTGGTGGCATGTAACAGTTTTGGTTTCACTGACAATCAGCGACAGGCCGTGCGCCTGTCGCTGGGATTGTCGCCGGATCATGCGACTTTGTCACAGGCATTAAGTATCTTGCGCGGATTATTAATTCAGCCCGCCACCACATCACATCACATCATTTGACCCCAGAGGTGAAATAATTATGACTGAACAACCTATTCACTTTATGGAAAAAAATGGCGATATCTATGAGGAAATGGCCGATTGGGATGTGAATGCCGGCGGCGAGAAAATTGTCGCAAAACGTATGTCAGGCCGGTTTCGTAACCTGAAATGGTTTGGTATGTCGGTTTGGCTGTTTTATTTTCTGGTGCCGTATATCCGCTGGGATGATAAACAGGCGGTATTACTGGATATTCCCAATCGTCAGTTTCATTTTTTTGAGCTGACGATTTTTCCGCAGGATATCTGGATGCTCTCACTGACGTTGTTGTTTTTTGCCATTTTGCTGGCGGCAGTCACCAGTGTTGCCGGACGGGTTTTCTGTGGTTACTTTTGTTTCCAGACAGTGTGGACCGATATCTATACATGGATTGAAGGCAAACTCGAAGGCAATACTCCTCAAAAACAATTACGTTTCAAACAAGCGCCATGGTCGGTCAGTAAACTACTGAGAAAAATCAGTAAACACACGCTATGGTTGGCTATCGCCTTGTTAACCGGGCTGACTTTTTCAGCCTGGTTCACTGATGCGTTTGAGTTGTGGCGTGATGTATTTAGTTTCCAGGCGCATATTGCGGTGTGGATTGCGATGGCAATCTTTACCACTTTTACCTATGTTTTTGCCGGGTTTATGCGTGAGCAGGTTTGTTTCTGGTTGTGTCCTTATGCCCGTTTACAGGGGGTTATGTATGACCAGAATACAATTTTGCCCGCTTATGATGCTGAGCGGGGCGAGCCACGAGGCAAACTGAAAAAAGGTGAGACCGACCCGAGTAAAGGCAGCTGCATAGATTGCAAACTTTGTGTCAATGTCTGTCCGACCGGCATTGATATTCGTAAAGGTCAGCAGGAAGGTTGTATTACCTGTGGTTTGTGTATTGATGCCTGCGATTCGGTAATGGATAAGATTAATGAACCCCGTGGTTTGATTCGTTATGCTTCCTATGCCGAGCTGCAAGGTCACAGCAAACCACAACCCTTGTACAAGCGTCCACGGGTGATTATTTACAGCTTGATCCTGCTGGCGTCACTGGGCGGTATAGCCTACGGCTTTTTATCCTTATCAGCCACCGACTTCAGTGTCAGACCGGACCGTCAGCCTTTATTTGTGCGCCTCAGTGATGGCTCGATACAGAACCGCTATACGCTGAAATTGCTCAACAAGCAGAATATGCCGATTGAAGTGCAATATCAGATTGAAGGTCTGGAGGGGGCCAGTCTGCATGGGGTGCATGACTCTTATGTTTTAGAGCCCGCCAAAGTACTAACCGTGACTGCGCTGGTTCGGGTGCCGGAATCAGAGCTGCAAAGCGGCATCAGCCCGTTGACTTTTAATGTTGAGGTTATCGACGGACCGCAGTCCGATATTTCTTACCAGACTATCTTTATCGCACCCAAATAAAACGGTGCGATAAGGTATTTAATCTTTTGGTTTGATAAACAGTTCGTAAAGATCGGCCCGGCGATCTTTCAGATTATTGACGGCACCTTCATTGCGGACCAGTTTGAGTTTTTCCAGATCCAGATCGGAAAACATGATCATCTCACTGTTAGGCGTGGTTTCAGCCATTATTGCATCATGGGGGAAGGCGAAATCAGACGGTGAGAATACCGAGGATTGGGCATATTGCACATCCAGGTTTTCCACTTTCGGTAAGTTGCCAACACTACCGGTAATCGCAACATAACATTCATTTTCAATCGCTCTGGCGCGTGCACAATGGCGAACCCGCAAATAACTGTTTTTGGTATCAGTCCAGAATGGAACAAAAATAATATCAACTTCCTGATCAGCAGCAATACGGCCCAGTTCAGGAAATTCAATGTCATAGCAGATCATGATGGCAACACGACCGGCATCGGTTTCAAAAACCTGAAATTTATTGCCACCTTCAATTACCCAGTCACGGCGCTCATGCGGGGTAATGTGAATTTTACGCTGTTCATCGACCCGGCCATCACGATGGCAAAGATAAGACACATTGTAGACCCGATCATTTTCCAGTAATGGCATTGAGCCGGTAATAATATTAATGTTGTAGCTGACCGCCATTTCCGACATTTCGTCGCGGAACTGTTCGGTAAAACTCGCCAGGTATCGGATTGCCCGAGTCTGATCCATTTGATCGGTCAGTCCCATTAATGGGGCATTGAAAAACTCGGGAAACAGGGCAAAGTCGCTTTTGTAATCCGACAATGCATCAACAAAGTATTCAACCTGTTTAAGCACTTCCTCAACCGAATGAAACTCACGCATCTGCCACTGCACGGCGCCCAGACGAACCTGAGTTTTTTTGACATCCAATAACGAAGTGGGTGGGGTGTAAAGAATATTGTTCCAATCCAGCAATGTGGCATGGCCCAGAGATTTCTCATCTTCCGGCAGATACTTATGCATCAACCGCATGACCTGAAAATCATTGGATAACTGGAAAGTCAGGATCGGATCATAAATCTCTTTTCGTGAAACTTGATCGATGTACTCTGCAGGTGAAAGCTTGTCAGCAAATTTATGGTAATTAGGGATCCGTCCACCGGCCAGAATAGCGCGTAAATTCATTGAACGGCATAATTCCTTACGCGCTTCATATAAACGACGCCCTAACCGATAACCCCGATATTCCGGATGAATAAATACATCCAGACCATACAACGAATCTCCTTTCGGGTTATGCCAGATTTTGTCATTTTTCAAGATTAAATCATCGTAGGTATGCGGATTGCTGAATCGCTCATAACTGACCATAACGGTTAATGCCACAGCAATCAGTTCACCCGAATCTTCAATGCAGATCTGTCCATCCTGAAACTGATTAATTAATCCTTCAATCGTGGGTTGCGGCCAGGCACCGCCGATGTCGTCGTATACTGTGTCCATCAGAATTTTGAGCTGATCGTAATCCTCCAGGGTCAGATTACGTAAATTCAGGTGCAGCTCTTCATGGGCCATAAATGCTCCGGGGTTCAATTTGTTTCAATGATGAAATATCGCATTGAGTCTAGCAGATGCAGACAGGCATGATCAGGGCTTAAGACTTTATTTTTACATTAACCCGTACTAACGTCGTTCTCGGCACAAGCTGTTATATTGCGGTTTAAAAGGAATCTTATGACCACTGATCAAATCATTATTTTTGCCGTGCTGGCAGCAACACTGGGCCTGTTTATCTGGGATAAGCTGCGCTATGACGTGGTGGCGGTGTTGGCCCTGTTAGCTGTTGCGTTAACCGGTCTGATTCCCGCAGATGATGTCTTTTCCGGCTTAGGACATCCAGCGGTGGTGACGGTGGCTGCGGTATTAATTCTTGGTCAGGCACTGGTTAATGCCGGTGTGGTCGATGTCATTGCTCGCCAGTTGACCCGAGTGGGCAGTCATCCAACCATTCAGATGGCCGCGCTTACCGTGACCGTGGCAGTTTGCTCCGGATTTATGAATAACGTCGGTGCATTGGCCTTACTAATGCCCGTGGCGATCTGGATGTCCCGGCAGAGCGGACATTCGCCATCAATGTTTTTGATGCCTCTGGCGTTTGGTTCGTTATTGGGTGGTTGTTTGACCCTGATTGGTACACCACCGAATATTATTATTGCCAGTTATCGTGCTCAAACAGATTCACCCGCATTCGGCATGTTTGATTTTTTACCTGTTGGCGCAGCAGTTACGATTGTCGGCGTGATTTTTTTGGTGCTATTTGGCCGTTTACTGACGCCTAAGCGTGAGGCCAGTAACAGCGAAGAAGAATTATTCGAGATCAGCAGTTATCTCTCAGAACTCACCGTGCCGGAACAATCTGATTATAGCGGACGCAGTCTGATGGATTTGGTCGCTGCAGTAGAAGATGAGGCTGATATCACGGTGTTGGCATTATTACGTGGTGAAGAGCGCTTTAATACACCTTCCATGTATAAAGTGTTACAGCAGGACGATGTGTTGTTGGTTGAAGCGGATTCCGACAGCCTGAAAGCGCTTACCGATGTCACGGGACTGAAGCTTATCGGCGATAAAACCGATGAGCAAACTGAAGAGCAAGCCGACGAGGCAGATTCGAGCAAAACCAAAGCTCTGGATTTGGCCGAAGCTATTCTGGCGCATGATTCAATTTTGGTTGGAAATACCTTAAGCAGTCTGTCAATCCGCCAACGTTACGGCGTCAATATTCTTGCTGTGGCACGTCGAGGTCATCAGCTCAAACAACGTTTGCATCAAATCCGCTTTGTCGCTGGCGATATTTTGCTGATGCAAGGTAATGAGGACGTGCTCAAATCAGTTATGGGAGAGCTGGGTTGTCTGCCCTTGGCATCGCGAGGCTTGCGTCTTGGGCAACCGCGGAAAGTGGCCATAGCTTCGTTCATTTTTATCGGCGTAATTCTGTTGATTATGTTTGATGCTGTTTCCACTGCAACGGCAATGGTGGCAGGGGTGGTGGCGATGTTTTTTGCGGGTTTATTGCCGATTGCAAAGTTATACAAAAGTCTGGATTTGCCGGTGATTGTGCTGCTGGCGGCGATGTTGCCAGTGGGTCAGGCATTGGAAACAACGGGGGGATCAGAGTTAATTGCCACTTTATTACTTAATATGTCGGAGTCCACGCCACCGGCAATGACGTTGGTGATCCTGATGGTGGCAACAATGTTACTGTCGAATATTATCAATAATGCCGCGGCGGCGATATTGGCCGCACCAATTGCCTTGAGTGTGGCCAGCGGCATGGATGTTTCGGCAGACCCGTTATTGATGGCCGTGGCGATTGGTGCCTCTTGTGCTTTTTTGACTCCGATTGCTCATCAATCCAACAG
>NZ_DFTU01000026.1:14414-23559 GCF_002379485.1 Methylophaga sp. UBA4204
ACGATTGCTCATCAATCCAACACATTGGTCATGGAGCCCGGTGGTTATAACTTTACTGACTACTGGAAGCTTGGTTTACCGTTATCTATTTTGGTGATTCTGACAGCCTTACCGGTAATATTGTGGGTTTGGCCCCTGTAAACTTGTTTTAATAGAACGCTCCACTAATTTTTCAGCAACAGGACATTAAATGGCTCAACAAATTGTGCAATTGCAACTCAGTGGCATGCGGTGTGCTGCCTGTGCGAACACCATCGAAAAAGCCCTGAAAAAAACGCCTTCGGTGAAGTCGGCACAGGTGAATTACGCCAATGAAAAGGCCACGATTCGTGGCGAACAGCTTGAAGCAGATGTGTTGATAAAAGCCATTGAACAAGCCGGTTATCAAGCGCAATTAATTGATATTGAGCACCAGCAGGATAAACGGCAGGATTTGCAGAAAATCCAGCTATATAAATTTATTGCCGCAGCAATTTTATCTCTGCCGCTGCTTTACAGCATGATCGGTCATTTCAGTTGGACCCGTGATCTGCCGATTCCAGCAGTTTTGATGAATGCATGGGTACAAATGGCCTTGGCCACGCCGGTGCAGTTTATTATCGGCTGGCAATTTTATCGTGGTAGTTATTACGCCTTAAAAAATCTCAGTGCCAATATGGATGTGTTGGTAGCGTTGGGCACATCAGCTGCCTATTTTTACAGTGTCTGGCTTACCTTCAAATTTGGTGCGATAGCAGCGCATGATGGTCTGTATTTTGAAACCAGTGCGGTATTGATCACGTTAATTTTATTAGGCAAATGGTTTGAAGCAAGAGCCAAGGGCCATACTTCGGAGGCTATTCGCAAACTATTAAAACTGCAGCCTCAACAGGCATTACGCGAATCACCAGATGGTCAGACCTTATTGGTTTCGGTAAAAGAGTTGCAGCAGGGCGATATTGTGCAGATTAAACCCGGTCAACAGATCCCCGTTGATGGAGTGATAGTCGAAGGTCAGTCGGCTGTAGATGAATCCATGTTGACCGGTGAAAGCATGCCAGTGGAAAAAAACGTCAATGACAAAGTGGTGGGTGCCACCTTTAACAAAAATGGTTTTTTACGGGTTCGCGCTACCCATTTGGGCGAAGAAGCGGCACTGGCCCGAATTGTTCGGGTAGTTGAACAGGCTCAGGGCTCCAAAGCGCCGATACAGCGTCTGGCGGATAAAGTTTCCGGTGTATTTGTTCCGGTGGTTGTGGTGATAGCTCTGATTACATTTTTACTGTGGTGGTTTTGGTTTGCCCCCGGTGATAGTGGCAGGGCTTTGGAAACCATGGTGGCCGTGCTGGTTATCGCCTGTCCGTGTGCTTTGGGGCTGGCTACACCAACCTCGATTATGGCCGGGTCAGGGCGGGCGGCTGAAGCTGGCATTTTATTCAAACAAGCCGATACGCTGGAATTAACCCAATCATTGACAGCGATTGTGTTTGATAAAACGGGTACGTTGACCCAGGGCAAACCGGCATTAACAGATTTTTTGCTGGCAGAAGATTATGAAAAATCGGTTATCGCTGGCATCGTCATCGCTATTGAAAGCAAATCAGAACATCCGCTGGCACAGGCTATTGTTGATGGGTTAAAACCCCAAAAAACTCAGAGTGTAATGATTGAGAACTTTACCGCCCTGAGTGGTCATGGGGTGATGGGTAATGCTGAGGTGAACGGCAAAACCTCCCAGATCCGTTTGGGAACCAAAAAACTGATGCAGGATCACGATATCGATATGGGTGATTGGCAAATTCAGCAACAGCAACTGGAAAAACAGGGGAAAACCGCCATGTTGATTGCAGTAGATCAGCAGGTAATCGGCTTACTGGCTGTGGCTGATACGATTCGGGATTCGGCCAAATCAGCTGTTACCGCTTTAAAAAAACGCGGTTTACAGATCATTATGTTGACCGGAGATAATCAGCTTACAGCGGATGCCATTGCTCTTGAGCTGGGTATTGATAAGGTAATTGCCGAAGTCTTGCCAGAACACAAAGCCGATAAAATCCGTGAATTACGTCAGCAGGGACAGGTCGTGGCAATGGTGGGGGATGGTATCAATGATGCCCCGGCAATGGCTGAAGCAGATGTTGGTATTGCAATGGGAAGTGGCACCGATGTGGCGATTGAAACAGCGGATATCGCGTTGATGCGGGCTGATTTGAATACCGTTGATACTGCCATTCAGTTAAGTCACCTGACCGTGCGAAATATTCGACAAAACCTGTTCTGGGCATTTGGCTACAATTCTTTGGGTATTCCTATTGCAGCAGCAGGTTTACTGGCCCCGTGGCTGGCTGGTGCAGCAATGGCGTTCAGTTCTATTTCTGTTGTGTTAAATGCATTAAGGCTGCAACGGGTTAAAAATATCCACTAGGGTTTGATGAGCTCTCATCTCCACTTTGTCAGACACAAAAATAACCTCCTGCAGTGGTAGATATGAACAATACAACAGATTCTGGTTCATTACATGGGATAGTCATTATCAATATTTCTCAGCTTGATGCTGTTTCAGGGCTCTCAAACTTGTTAAAGCGTTCTTGGCTTGCATCACATTGCGGAAAATTATGAGTTCAGATCCATGCACAGCTGATGTAAGATTCCTGAAAAGGGATAAATCCTACATTGCCTATAACAAAGGTCGGACCAATGGCGGCAGAAGAGCTGGAAAGTAAACTCGAACAATGGAAGCACAAATATCTCGAGCTGCTTGCACGTGAAGAAAAACAGACATCTTATACCGAACTTCTGGAACGCAGTCTTGGACGACTTGCCCTGGTCTCTGAAGGGATTAATCCTGTCCTGGATAAACAGCTGCATTCACTGCGAAAGGAATTACGCAGTAATAAAGATGTTGGTCGGATCAGCGATATCCTCGAAAAAATACAGCAATTTATCAACCAAATGGATGAAAGTCCGCAGAGTTCCGATGCTTCAGAATTATTACGTCATCTGCTGTTATCGTTAACCATACCAGCAGAATCAAAGCCAGCTGTTGATAATCTGCTAATTCAGCTGAAAGATGCTACCAACCAACAAACCCGTGAATTGTTACCGGATTTTGTGTCTTTACTGGAAGCGATTAACGTTAAGGTATCTGCTTCACCGGACCAGGAAAAACCTCGTTCAGGGCTGTTGCAGAAAATCGGCTTTAAGAAACGTACTATTGAAGTCACTCAGTTGCTGTGCAGTATGATTGATAATCTGCAGTTGCCAGAAATGTTCAACGAACAACTCCGTGAGATCCATGCGCAATTGCAATCCCAGCCGGATAAAAAGAACTTACCGCAAATTATTGATGCCCTGACTGCGCTGATTAATTCGCTGGGAGCTCAAGCTCAGCTTCAACAACTTGAATACCGGGCTTTTCTTGCCACGTTAAGCGAGCGCATTAATGAGCTTGATGATTTGCTGCGGGTGACAGTGAAAGACGAAGAAGAAGCCTTTAATCAACGACAGAAAATTGGTCAAAAGGTTGATGCCGGACTGGATGATATTTACAAACAAATTGATGTTGCCAGTGAACCGCGTGAGTTGAAGACGATTATTCGTGAACGTTTGACAGCACTGAGCGGAGCGGTAGATGAATATCGAAACGCTGATCAGACACGCTATTATCAATCACAATTAGAAATCAAAAAGCTGACAGATCGGTTACAGGAACTGGAATCTGAGACCAAATCCTTACAGGATGGTATTCGCAAAGCCCATGAAATGGTACGCAAAGATACGTTGACTGGGATCGGTAATCGTCAGGCTCTGATGGATGCTTTAGAAACAGAATACATTCGCTGGCAGCGTTACAAACATCCGCTTAGCCTGGTGGTTTGGGACATTGATAACTTCAAACAGATAAATGACAATCTTGGCCATCTGGCAGGCGATAAGATATTAATTCGTATTGCCGAGATTTTATCGACTTCTACCCGTGAAATTGATTTTGTTGCTCGCTTTGGTGGAGAGGAATTTGTCGGGATATTTCCTGCGACCGCATTAGCTGAAACCATGGTTCTGGCCAATAAAATTCGCGAAGAAATCAGCAACACACGTTTTCTATATGATGGCAAACCTGTGCCCATTACTGTTTCTGCTGGCGTAGCTACTTTTCATCAGGGTGATAATACCGAAAAAGTATTTAAACGTGCTGATGCTGCGATGTTTAAAGCCAAAAAGCAGGGGCGTAATGTCTGTATTGTTGAAGAGATATAAGTTTTTTTTTGCCTGATTCACCCAGGAGTCGTGATGAGAATCATTGGGTTGTTTTTATTGTGTGTTTCAGCTCCTGTAGTAGCTGCAGAAAATTGCCAAAATGCCAACACAACCTATGAGATTGGTGTTTGCATGGCTGAGCAATTAGAGCAGCAAGAGGTTGAAATGCAACATTATCTTGCCGAAGCCAGAGCCCGTTATGCTGATGATATAGTGATTGTAGAATCGATTGAAAAGGCCCAGCAAAATTGGCTCGGCTATCGTCAGGAACAATGCGGTTCCATCTATAATATTTGGAGAGATGGGACTATCCGTAGCATCATGGGATTAAGCTGTTCTATTCGGATGACAAAATTACGAACGCATCAGATATGGCACAGTTACCTTACTTATATGGAAAATAGCCCACCACTTTTGCCTGAGCCAAAGATAGAGTGAATAACGGATTCTGGATGAGTCTCCATGAACAACAGTATTCAGGAAAAAATTCATCTGGAACATGAAGCAGCTAAATTGTTTATGCGGTTGTACGAAAAACAATTTGCTGTACCGATGCGACATATCTGGCATAACCTGCCGCGCAAACCGGATGTTTCATGTTATCTCAATGGCACACAGCTTGATTTGGAGATTGCGCATATCTACGGTAGTGAACCAGAGGCAAAGTTAATCCTTGGAAGAGCAGCAGAAGACAGGATATTAGCTGCCTTACACCAGCTATCAGAATTACCCATCAACAATCGGTTAATTGCCTCGCTGAATGCTGTTCTTACTACTAAATCGCAGAAAAAATACCACAGCCAGAGGGTATGGTTGGTGTTACGCAATATGAATTCATTATGGCAACAAAAGAATTTTGAAAAACATCGCCATCAAATAGTGTTACCGGACAAACATCCTTTCGAACAGATCTGGTTAATTTGTGATGCCAAAGGCGATAGTGGTGTTATACGTTTATTTCCATATGAATAGCGAAACAGATTAATCGTTTTCTGCAGGAATTAACGTCACCTGGCGCCGAATTTTGGGGACCAGCTGAACGTTCCAATGCTGAATGGCCCATTCCCATAAGATATCCAGCGGGACATGGGCTAAATCCGTTGGTGGTTGCATCCCCAGAAAATTCAACACACGACACAACACAGCTCCGCTGTCTCTATGCTTTACCGGTTGTGCCCGGGTTTGCTTACTGAGTTTTTCACCATGAAGATTGGTGGCCACTGGTATATGGGCATATTCCGGGGAGTTAACCCCCAGCTGCTGTTGCAGATAAATCTGTCTCGGTGTTGAATCGAGCAAATCTGCACCACGCACAATATGTGTGACCCCCTGCAACCCATCATCAGCCACCACCGCAAGTTGGTAGGCAAATAAGCCATCTGCCCGTTTCAAGACAAAGTCACCGACTTGCCGACCGAGAATTTGAGATTGTTTGCCTTGAACACGATCTTCATAATCAATACTTTCATTATTTACCCGCAACCGCCAGGAAACTGGTTGCTTCCCTTCTGGCAAACCATGACGACAAAACCCAGGATAAACAGGGCCATCAATACCCATTTGGGCAGCAGCGTTAATTTCTTTACGACTGCAACCGCATGGGTAGGCCAATTGTTGTGAGATTAATTTTTCAAGTGCCTGACGATAGATATCATCACGCTGGCTTTGATAAATTATTTCGCCGTCCCATTGAAAACCAAAGCTTATCAGCGTATCAATAATATCCTGAGCTGCACCGGGTACCTCACGAGGTTTATCAAGGTCTTCCATTCGCACCAGCCAACTACCATTATGTGCACGTGCATCCAAATAGCTGGCGGTTGCTGCGACCAAAGAGCCAAAATGCAGTGGGCCAGTGGGAGACGGTGCAAAGCGTCCGATATATTTTAGAGATGTTAAGTCTGAATTCATGTTTAGTTGAGATAATCCACCACGTAGAGTGTAATGAGTTTCTGTTGATCTTTCATAGCCTGAATTTATGACTGAAGATTATCTTTTTGTATACGGTACCTTACGTAAAAACACTGAACGCCATGATTTGTTGCAACGCTGCTGTGATTATATCGATACCGGAATGTTGCAGGCTGTCATGTATCTTATTTCTTATTATCCAGGAGTGATATTGACAGATAATCCGCAGCAGCAAGTTGTCGGGGAGGTGTATCGTATCCATAATCCCCAATTGCTGTTTGCCGAGCTTGATGATTATGAAGAATGTTCTTCAAGTTTTGCAGAGCCCCACGAATATGTGCGGCAGCAGCAAATAATTTGTTTGAGTAATGGAAATAAGCTCTCAGCCTGGGTTTATCTTTATAATCAACCTATATCGGGTAAGAAACGTATCATCTCCGGCGACTTTCTTAACCCTTAAACAACCGACCATCATAAAAACTATTTATTTCTATAACGGTTTTTAAAGATCACATCAGCAGTTAAAGTGCTTGAAAAAAAGAGGTTTTATGTTTCGATCAGATGCTTTTCGCCAGCAAGCTCAAAACTGGCAACAACAATTTCGACAAGTTCAGTCTGCCGGTTTTTTGCAACGTATTTTTGCCTGGATTTTACTGGGAATGGTGATGATGCTCAGCCTGGCGTTGTTGGTGGTGGTCGTGTTGCTAAGCTGGATTCTGATCCCCCTGATGTTGTACCGGGCGCGTAAACAAATGCGTAGAGCTCAGCAAGCAGGTAACCAGCATCAGCCGTTTTCGCAACGATCTTCTCGACAATCTCGTCATGAGACTCATATCATTGAGGGTGAAATTATCAGCCGTAAAGAGGATTAATTTGCCTGATTAATCGCTGGATGATATCAGTCGAACAAGGAGGCCACGATTGTCAGAGACCATTAGCCCGATAGGCTTTAGCGCCAGCGAAGACTGGACGGTAGAAGATTTTTACCGTTTCTTTCACCAACTAAATATATTGTATAACCGTCTTTATGTTCTGGAAAAGATAAAAAATAAAGGCCAAAGCCGTAATCTCAAAAATGCGTTTTACGGTTCATTATCCTCTGTGAGTGAATCCCACCGCCTGATTATCAAATCCATCGAAGTGCATTCGCCTGGAGATTTTAATCTATTGGGAGTTGATAAAATTATTCAGCAATTGCGTGATTTGTGGAAAGATATTTCCTATCAAAACCGGCTGACCAAACAGCGGGTCACTGAACAAAATCGTCACGATAAACAAATGCATCAGTTGAAAGAAGTCGCTGCAATGCAGAAACTGCTGCAAAATCAGATCAAATTGATGCACCAGCTGGGATATAAAGAAGACGAAATTGCACAAGGAGTGAAAGCGTTGGCCGACCCGCTCGAACAGTTAGTGGAACTGGCTAACAGCCGTAAAATTTCGTTGAAAGAGGTAAAGGGTAAAAATTAAGCCTGAAGTCGTTATGGCATTGATAGTAATCATCAAGCGATCGATGCCATTAAGATACAAACATCATAATAAAATCAAAAAACGACGAAAGTTTATTACAACTCCCGCCGTCATTGGTACCTAATCTATTAAGCCTAAGGCGTAATGTTGAGATTGCCGCCAAAGATACCTACCAAACCGATAATAATCAGATAAATTGCCACGATATAGTTCAGTAATCTTGGTACCACCAGGATCAGAATACCGGCTATCAAAGAAATCAGTGGAGTCAGTGCAATAGTCATTTTTTTCCCTCGCTGTTGTAATTAATTTTATTATTGTGCTCAAAAAGCCTGTCAGAAGACGTGAGCAGGAATGATAATACAGAATTAGCCCTGTTCTTTAATCAGAATATTTTTCATTAGCTCTGGTTCATCAACCATATCTTCTGGCATCGCTGATGAATGGTGATTGATGATTAACCATTCACCATCATTCTGACGTTCATATACAAAGTTGTAGCGTGCCTGAACTTCCTGTTCCTGCCCATTTTTTGTCAGGGTGAAGGTATAAATTCCGGCATCAATTGCAATATTGCCATTAATGGTAATGTTACTTTCATCAATCCGGCCATTGGGTTGCAGGGCGAGAAAATATCCGAAATAGTCACGTATGCCCTCATGGTCAGTACGAACCTGGTTAGAGAGTGTTGGTAACAGAACCGCATCATTTGCATAATAAGCTGCTACCGCGGCTGCGTCGCCGGTTTGCAAAGCATTATTCCAACGGTCAAACAAGTATTCGATTTCTGCTTCAGTTGCCTGAACGTCTTTTACTTCAGGCTCTGGTGCACAGGCTGTCAGCATTAAGCCCAATGCTAAAGTAAATGTCAGTTTGTGGTGTGGTTTAGATAAAAAAATACTTTTTGTCATAATGATTCTCCCTCGGAAAGCACTTATCATTAACAACATAAGGCGAAATAATAGGCTTCTACCGGCCAAGATACTCCAAAATGCTGTTTGATGTGATCAGTTTCCATTAAACCAGATAATACAGTGCCATGACTTAAGCCAGATTAATCAATGCTTAATTTATTGAGCAAACAGGCAAACTTTAAACAGAACGGGGGATAGTCATAGCCCTTTTCAGTAATTTTTCAGGACTCAGAATGCAGGCACATTATTTTCAGCATGTACCGTTTGAAGGTTTAGGCAGTATTGAAGCCTGGTTTCAAAATCATGGCTATCAAATCAATGCTACCCGGTTTTATCAACAAGCTAATTTACCAGATATTAATGATGTGGATTTTCTGGTGGTGATGGGCGGGCCAATGAGCGTGAATGATGAAGCTCAGTATCCATGGTTAGCAGCAGAAAAGCAGTTTATCCGGCAATTTATAGAGACCGGTAAACCTGTTCTGGGAATTTGTCTCGGTGCACAACTGATCGCCAGCGCGATGGGTGGCAGAGTCTATCCCAATATAGAAAAAGAAATCGGCTGGGGGCCAATTCAGGCGGTGGCTAACAATATTGCAGCTGCTTTCACTTTT
>NZ_DFTU01000091.1:0-467 GCF_002379485.1 Methylophaga sp. UBA4204
AATATTCCGCCACATAACCTGACTGAAATTCTTAATGCCTGTATTGCGATTATTGATGATCCGAGTGTTACTACTCGTGATTTGATGGAATTCGTTCCCGGCCCGGACTTTCCGACTGCCGGTATTATCAATGGTGCCAACGGTATTGCTGAAGCCTATGAAACCGGCCGTGGTCGTGTTTACATGCGTGCTCGCGCCGAAATCGAAACCAATGAAGCCACTGGTCAGCAAAGTATCATCGTCCACGAGCTGCCCTATCAGGTTAACAAAGCACGTTTGCTGGAAAAAATCGCCGAGCTGGTCAAAGAGAAAAAAATCGAAGGTATTTCTGCCCTGCGTGATGAGTCTGATAAAGACGGCATGCGTATGGTGGTGGTCATCAAACGTGGTGATGTGCCGGAAGTTATTCTGAACAATCTTTATCAGCAAACACAGTTACAAACGGTGTTTGGTATCAATATGGTGGC
>NZ_DFTU01000091.1:657-953 GCF_002379485.1 Methylophaga sp. UBA4204
GAAGCCTTTATTCGTCATCGTCGCGAAGTTGTGACTCGTCGTTCAATTTATGAACTGCGTAAAGCCCGTGATCGTGCCCATATTTTGGAAGGTCTGGCCACTGCACTGGCCAATATCGATGAAGTTATTGAGCTGATTAAAGCATCACCTAGCCCGTCTGAAGCCAGAGAAGCCTTGTTATCTCAAGGTTGGCGCAGCGAAATGATTCTGGAAATGCTTGGCGCTGCGGGTGCACAGGCTTCACGTCCAGAAGATTTGGCCGCTGAATTTGGTCTGGTGGAAGGACAATATTATTT
>NZ_DFTU01000091.1:1038-2287 GCF_002379485.1 Methylophaga sp. UBA4204
TGAGGAAGGACAATATTATTTATCGCCAGTTCAGGCCCAGGCTATCCTGGATATGCGTCTGCATAGACTGACCGGTCTGGAACAAGACAAAATCCTGCAGGAATACCGTGAAGTTCTCGATCAAATTCGTGACTTGCTGGCTATTTTGAGTGACCCAGACAATCTGATGGCTGTTATCCGTCAGGAATTAGTAGCAATTAATGATGAGTATGGTGATAACCGCCGTACCGAAATTCTGGATACACATCTGGATCTGACATTGGAAGATCTGATCACTGAAGAAGAGATGGTGGTCACTTTATCGCATGCTGGTTATGCCAAAACACAGCAGTTGGATACCTATCAGGCGCAACGCCGTGGCGGTAAAGGTAAAGCAGCCACTTCAATGAAAGATGAAGATTTCATTGAACATCTGTTTATTGCCAATACGCATGACACTTTATTGTGTTTCTCCAGTACCGGTAAGGTTTACTGGAAAAAAGTTTATGAATTACCACAAGGTGGCCGTACGGCCCGTGGTAAACCCATTGTGAACTTGCTGCCTCTGGAAGAAAACGAACGTATCAATGCGGTATTGCCTATTCGTGAGTTTGAAGCCGATAAATTTATCTTTATGGCAACTGCTAGTGGCACGGTCAAGAAAACGCCATTAGTTGATTACTCCCGTCCACGCGCCAACGGTATTATTGCGGTCGATCTGAAAGATGATGACAAACTGGTTGGGGTGGCATTAACGGATGGTGAGTCTGATGTCATGCTGTTTAGCAGCAACGGCAAAGTTATCCGTTTCCCTGAAACCGATGTTCGCTCAATGGGCCGTGTTTCCCGTGGTGTTCGTGGTATGCGTCTGGCCGATGGTGAACAGATCATTTCGTTGATTATTGCTCAGCAGGAAGGTGCCATTCTGACAGCAACCGAGTTCGGTTACGGTAAACGCACCAACCTGGAAGAGTATCGTGTCCAGGGTCGTGGTGGTCAGGGCATTATTTCAATCCAGACTTCTGCACGTAACGGTCAGGTCGTCGGTGCAGTACAAGTCTGTGACGAAGATCAGATCATGTTGATTACCAATGGCGGTACGCTGGTTCGTACACCTGTTAAACATGTTTCTCTGGTAGGACGTAATACTCAGGGTGTACGTCTGATTAATCTCAGTAATGAAGAAAAACTGGTGGGTCTGGAACGCGTTATTGAAGATGAAGATCAAGATATCGACGATCTGCCACACACTGATGATTTAACGGAAGAA
>NZ_DFTU01000091.1:2379-13687 GCF_002379485.1 Methylophaga sp. UBA4204
AGAATAAGCACTTTGAGAGCCTATAACTTTAGTGCCGGCCCAGCGATGTTGCCGGACGATGTAATGCTGACTGCTCAGCAGGAAATGCTGGACTGGCATGGTACCGGTATGTCGGTGATGGAAATGAGTCACCGAGGTCCTGAATATACCTCGATCGCTGAACAGGCTGAAGCCGACTTACGTGAATTGATGGGGATTTCGGATGATTATGCCGTGCTGTTTTTACAGGGCGGTGCGTCCAGCCAGTTTTCGATGATTCCGATGAATCTGCTTAATGGCAAATCACATGCGGATTACTTTAATACCGGCGCCTGGTCGGAAAAAGCCATTACCGAAGCCGGTCGTTACACTAGAGTAAATGTGGTTGCTGATGCCAAACCATCGCATTACCGGACCATACCCGATGAGTCTGAATGGCAGTTATCGGATAATGCGGCTTATGTGCATTACACGCCAAATGAAACGATTCATGGAATCGAGTTTGCAGATATTCCTGAAGTAGGGGATACCCCATTAATTGCGGATATGTCATCAACCATTCTGTCGCGTCCGGTTGATGTGAATCGTTTTGGGCTGATTTACGCTGGTGCTCAAAAAAATATTGGTCCTGCAGGATTGTGTATTGTTATTGTACGTAAAGATTTGATTGGTAAAACCTTGCCGGGAACACCTGTGATGTTTGACTACAAAGTTCATGCGGACAATGGCTCAATGTATAACACACCGGCAACTTACAGCTGGTACCTTGCTGGTTTAGTTTTTCAGTGGCTGAAAAAGAAAGGTGGTTTAGAGGGCATGGCTGAAATCAATCAGCGAAAAGCCACTAAACTCTATGCCGCGATTGATGGCAGTGATTTTTATGCCAATCCGGTTGATATTCGCTATCGCTCATGGATGAATATTCCGTTTACACTGGCAAACAGCGATCTGGATAAACAGTTTCTGGCGGATGCAGCCAAAGAAGGCTTGCTCACACTTAAGGGGCATCGTGATTTGGGCGGAATGCGTGCCAGCATCTATAACGCTATGCCTGAAGCCGGGGTTGATAAACTGATATGGTTTATGTCTGAATTTGAGCGCAGGTTTGGTTAAACATGTCCGAGAAAAAAGCTCTTCAAGCCGTTCGTGAGCAGATTGATAAAGTCGATAAGCAACTTCAGGACTTATTAAACGAACGCACGGCACTAGCGCATCAGGTTGCAGAAATAAAACAGCAATCCGGCGAACAAGCAGATTTTTATCGCCCTGAACGTGAAGCGATGATTTTACGTCAGGTAATGGAACGTAATGTAGGCCCACTATCTGATAAAGAGATGGCCAGATTATTCCGCGAAATCATGTCAGCTTGTCTGGCCGCAGAAAAACCATTACGTATTGCCTATCTTGGACCGGAAGGCTCGTTTACTCAGGCCGCTGCTTTAAAACATTTTGGCGGATCTGCAGAACTTCATCCGGTGAGTACGATTGCCAACGTTTTCAGTGCTGTTGAAACAGAATATGCCTGTTACGGAGTGGTGCCAGTTGAAAATTCTACTGAAGGTATGGTCAATCATACTTTGGACAGATTCGTCAGTTCACCCTTAAAAATCAATGGTGAAGTGACACTTCCGATACATCACTACCTGTTGAGTAATGCTGCACAGCTTGCTGATATTAAAAAGGTTTATGCCCACCCACAGGCGCTGGCTCAATGTCGTCAGTGGTTAGGTGATCAATTGGCCCAGGCTGAACTGATTCCTCTGGACAGCAACTCCGAAGCAGCAAAACGTGTTGCTGAAATGAATCATGATAGTGCAGCAATTGCGGCCAGCACGGCAGCCGAAATTTATGGATTAAAAGTCCTGGCCAGCAATATTGAAGATGAAGCGGGCAACACAACGCGGTTTCTGGTCATTGGTCGTCAGCATGTGGGACCATCAGGTGTGGATAAAACCGCATTGTTGGTCTCCACTAAAAATAAACCGGGTGCATTACAAAACTTACTGAAACCTTTAGCTGACAAAGGCATTAGTATGAGTCGAATTGAATCCCGACCTTCACGTAAGGGTATTTGGGAATACGTCTTTTTTATTGATATTGACGGTCATTGTGAGGATCCTACGGTTGCCAGTGCATTACAGGAACTGGAGTCGGAATCTTCTGTTTTCCGCGTTTTAGGTTCTTATCCAAAGGCAGTGTTGTAAATGACCAAACTGGTATTAGCCAATCCACGAGGTTTCTGTGCCGGAGTCGATCGGGCCATTGAAATTGTAGAGCGTGCTCTGGAGTTATTCGGTGCACCGATCTATGTTCGCCATGAAGTTGTGCATAATCGTACCGTGGTCGAAGACTTACGCAACAAAGGTGCAATTTTCATTGAAGAATTAGCCGATGTACCAGATAACAGTACATTGATTTTCAGTGCACATGGTGTTTCCAAAGCCGTGCAGGAAGAGGGCAAACAACGTGGCCTGAAAGTGTTTGATGCAACTTGCCCGTTAGTCACCAAAGTACACCTTGAAGTCGCCAAACATGAAAAAGTTGCCCGTGAATGTATTCTGATTGGGCATGCCGGTCATCCCGAAGTCGAAGGTACAATGGGTCAATATACTGCTGATCCAACAGCGATGTATCTGGTTGAATCACCAGAAGATGTCGCTAAATTAACAGTCAAAGATCCCAATAACCTGTCGTTTGTCACTCAAACCACTTTATCGGTTGATGATACCAGGCTGGTGATTGATGCTTTGCGTGAACGCTTTCCAAACATCACTGGTCCCGGTAAAGATGATATTTGCTATGCGACACAGAATCGTCAGGATGCAGTAAAACGTCTGGCCGAAAATTGCGATCTGGTGCTGGTAGTAGGGTCTATAAATAGTTCAAACTCTAACAGACTCAAAGAGTTGGCGACGAAACTTGGCACAGAATCTTATCTGATTGATGATGCCAATGAAATTGATGAAAACTGGTTAAAAGATAAAAAACAGATCGGTTTAACTGCTGGAGCTTCAGCCCCGGAATCGTTGGTTCAGGCTGTGGTGGATAAGCTGAAAATGTTGGGTGTTGACGCGATTATTGAAGATAAAGGTCAAATCGAAAATATTGCTTTTTCTTTACCGAAAGCACTTAAAGTAGATATTTCCAGCCTCAGAAAATCAACTTAAGGACAGCCATGCCCTTTCTGCCGGTATTCCTGTGGACCGACATTCTGATTTTTCTTCTGCTCGCTGTTATTACGGCCGGCGTATTCTATCTTCGTAGCAAACCACATTTACGTTCCCCCTGGGTAACGGTAATGCAACGTAAGCGTGGTGTTATCTCGATAATTATCCTGCTCAGTTACGTCACCATTGGCTTTCTGGACTCATTACATTTTCGAGTCGCACTGGATTCGGAAACAACCGAAAAGCAACATTATTCAACTGAAGTGCTCAGTGTGCTTGACTGGTTGGTCACGCCGATTCGTACCCAGGTTGAAAAAACCTATTCCGCCCCGTTTGCTACGCATTTATTTGTCAAAGAAATGCAGATTATTCAGGGAGGGCAGCTGGAATACAGCTATCCAGAACTGAAATACTCCGCAAAGCATCTGCAATCTGAATCTGAAAAGTGGACAAATATCGCTTCAAGCGTAGCCAAGAGTACAGCCGCAGCGATTTTGTTAATGCTGCTGATCATGGCTATTTACATTTTCTATCGGAAAACACGTTACCAACAAGATATATTTGCCGAGCTGAAGCGAGTAATACGCGGCGATTCGGATTATCCGATACGTACCTTTTATCTGATGCTTTTTATGCTTATCTGGCTGAGTATCACCTTAATTGTTTTAAGCCAGAATTATCATGTATTTGGAACAGATAAAGTTGGTCAGAGTGTGCTTTATCAGGCTTTGAAAAGTATCCGAACGGGGCTGGCAATTGGCACTTTGACCACCTTGATAATGTTGCCGCTGGCGATTTTTTTAGGCATCAGTGCCGGCTATTTCAAAGGCTGGATTGATGATCTCATCCAGTACATTTACACCACATTGAATTCCATACCGGGAGTGTTATTGATTGCTGCAGCCGTTTTGATGTTACAGGTTTATATCAATAACCATCCTGACAGTTTTGCCACCGTGGCCGAGCGGGCCGATCTGCGGTTACTGTTTCTCTGTCTGATTCTTGGCGTCACCAGCTGGACAGGTTTATGTCGAATTCTGCGTGGTGAAACATTAAAACTGCGTGAAGCAGAATATGTACTGGCAGCCAGATCATTGGGTGTAAGTGGTTTCAATATCCTGCATCGACATATTCTGCCCAATCTTATGCATATTGTGTTGATTACTGTGGTACTGGATTTCAGTGGTCTGGTACTGGCTGAAGCGGTGTTGTCATATGTTGGTGTAGGTGTTGATCCTTCCATGATTAGCTGGGGCAATATGATTAACAGTGCCCGACTGGAAATGGCAAGAGAACCAGTGGTCTGGTGGTCGTTAACTGCCGCCTTTATCTCGATGTTTATACTGGTGCTGGCAGCTAATCTATTTGCTGACGTGGTACGCGATGCCTTTGACCCACGAATGCAGAAAGCACGATGACCTCGCCAGTCTTATTAGAAGTTACTGGCCTTAGAACCTGGTTTGATAGCAAAGATCAGCCTTATAAAGCCGTTGATGGTATTGATTTTCGTATTCATCAGGGTGAAACCTTCGCCTTATTAGGTGAGTCAGGCTGTGGCAAATCCATCAGTGCATTATCTTTAATGCGGTTAAATCCCTACCCGGCCAGCCGAATTGTGGCCGGTGAAGTCAAGTTAGATGGAGAGGATCTGCTTAAACTTTCTGAAGCGAACATGGAATCCATTCGCGGCAGACGTGTTGCGATGATTTTTCAGGAGCCGCAAAGCTCGTTGAATCCGGTATTAACAATTGGTCAACAAATCGGTGAAACGCTGCGTTGGCATTTCAAACTCTCTTCACAAGAAGTACAGCAGAGAAGCCTTAAATTACTGGATTCGGTAGGAATTCCAGATCCATTACGCCGTTTGAAAGATTATCCGCATCAATTATCCGGTGGGATGAAACAACGGGTGATGATTGCGATGGCGCTGGCTGGCGAACCCGAATTACTGATTGCTGACGAGCCAACAACGGCATTGGATGTGACAATTCAGGCACAGATCCTGGATTTACTCAAACAAATTCAGCGTGATACGGGTATGGCGATTTTGCTCATCACTCATGATCTTGGCGTGGCTGCCCAAATGGCCGATCAGATTGCTGTTATGTATGCCGGACAAATCGTTGAACAGGCTGACAGGCAGACGTTTTTTGACAGTCCTCAGCATCCTTATTCACAGAAATTATTTGAAGCATTACCCAGCGAACAGAAACGTGAACAGCGCCTGACGGTGATTAAAGGCAATGTTCCGCCGTTGAATCAGCATTTTGTCGGCTGTCGTTTTGCTGAGCGATGTGATCATGCCTGGGATCATTGTCAGCAACATGAACCACGGTGGATTGAGAGCAATCAAGCCGGGGTTCGATGTCACTTATACGATTCTGCTGTAGTGTCATCGAAAGTGGAGACTAAAAAACCATTACATGCATCCCATCTGTCGGATGTGGTTCCTTCACAGGTACATGCACTTGATGTCAGAGGATTGAAAGTTCATTTCCCCATTCGCAAAGGCATCCTGCAACGTCAGGTAGGCCAGATTAAAGCTGTGGATGGGGTTAATCTCAGCATACATAACGCTGAGACACTAGCGTTAGTCGGAGAGTCTGGTTGTGGCAAAACTACGGTAGGAAAGGGCATTCTGCAATTGGTCAGGGTGACCGCGGGTGAAGTACGTTTTCAGGGAAAAGTCTTAAACAGACTCTCGCAACGTGAGTTAAAACCTTATCGTGGTGAACTGCAGATCATTTTTCAGGATCCATTTTCCTCAATGAATCCACGGATGACCGTTGAGCAGATTATTGAAGAGGCGATCAGTGCTACTGAGATTCGAAAAGATCCGAAAGCAAAGTCCAGTCACATTGATTCCTTGCTGGAACGTGTTGGTTTAAGGCCTGATATTCGCCATCGTTATCCACATGAATTTTCTGGTGGACAACGCCAAAGAATATGTATTGCCCGGGCTTTGGCGACAGAGCCTGAATTGATTATCTGTGATGAACCTACCAGCGCACTGGATGTATCTGTTCAGGCACAGATCCTGAATTTACTACGCGATATTCAGCATGAATTTGGCCTGTCATTTCTGTTTATTACCCATAATATCGGTGTAGTCGATTATCTTGCCCATCGCGTTGCCGTAATGTATCTGGGTAGAATAGTGGAGCAGGGCAGTCGTCAGCAAGTACTGGATTCGCCGAAACATCCTTATACGCAGGCTTTATTGGCAGCAGTTCCGGACATTGGCAAGCAGGCCATACAGGTTGCCGTAAAAGGTGAATTGCCTTCACCTGCCAACCCTCCTGCAGGATGTCACTTTCATCAGCGCTGCCCACATGTAATGCCCATTTGCCATGAGCAATATCCCCCAACTACCGTGCTGGAAAATGGGCATCAGGTAAATTGTTTTTTATATGAAGAGAATGAAGATGGACAAACAGACCCAAACTGAACTTGAAGCTGCCGCTTTTCGCAGATTAGTTGCACACTTACAGGAACGAAAAGATGTGCAGAATATTGATTTAATGAATCTGGCCGGGTTTTGCCGTAATTGCCTATCAAAATGGTATCTGGCAGCTGCAGAAGAGCAGGGTGTGGCCATGGACTATGATGCAGCCCGTGAGCATGTTTATGGCATGTCTTATGAAGAATGGAAACAGAAATATCAGAAATAAAGTTTAGAATAAGGCAAGTTGCCAGCCAACATATTACTGTTTGCTGGCATTTTCTCTAAGCACTTTCGCCAGTGCTTTGGTTTTGTCATCCACAATGATTTGGTTTGCTGGCATCAATTTGATGCTGGTGATAGTTATCTTGAGCTGGCGCACGTAATTACGGCAGTTATGACAAATAAATAAATGCAGCTTGAATGCCATACGTTGCCGAAATGACAGATCTTTATCCAGATAGTCACTGGCAAGTTGTTCAATTTCGCGGCATTTAAGCATGTTAATCATTATCCTGATACTGAGCGATTTTCTGTTGAATTGCAGAGCGTGCACGATGTAGCAACACTCTTGCATTAGACGCAGAGAGGTCGAGAATATTACAAATTTCCGACATTGATTCACCTTCCAGATCATACAAGCTCAATACTGCTTGCTGTTGTGGTGGCAGTTGTTCAAAAGTCTTGCTGATGATATCGCTGAGTTGGTCGTTGGCCAGAATGGCTTCAGGTGTTTCAAGTTCCCACTGCGAAACCGGTTCTTGCCAATGACCAGTATGATCAAAACGATCTGCGGTTTCTTTTTCCTGCCAGTTTTCATCCAGCGAAACCTGTCGTTTTTCTCTGCGAAGTCTGGTTTTGGCGGCATTGGCTGTGATTTGAATCAGCCAGGTATTCAGGCTGCTGCGACCGGCAAATTCACTCAATGACCGAATGGCTGACATCCAGGCATCCTGAGCAATCTCTTCTGCGAAGGCTTCCCCTATAATAGCTTTGGCAATGGTTACCATTCTTGGATGATAGAGTGCTACAGCTGTTTCAAAAGCGGTTGAGTCACCTTCAAGCATGGCATCAATTAATGCGGCATCATTTTCGTAGAAGTGCGAATCACGCTTGTCTGTCATGTTTGTTAATGAATCCTGACGCCAGCAGCCTAGTCTAATGCCTCAAATTTATAGGCCTTACGAAACAGCTGATATTAATAACGGATGCATCTTGTGCCTGCAAGTAAAAAAGTTTGTGGTCGATCATTCGAAGTGCATTTTATGTATGGTGATCGACTTAGTGAATTCGATAACGAAAGGCAGCAATCAAAAAATGTTTTTTGACTAAAAAGACAGGTGTTTTTCAGAAAATCGCATAAAAGTTTGTAACAAATGATTTGCTGGTCAGTCTATGTCAACAAGCCCGGTTATGAAAGTCGGGTTAATCATGTGACTCAATACATAAGGAATTTAAACATGGCTATGAACAAAAAAACTTCTATCGCATTGGCTGCCAGTGCAGCGATGACTGCAGGTCTGGCTTTTTCACCAATTGCTGCTGCAGATAGCAATCCATTCCAATCAACCGAATTAAGTCATGGATACATGCAATTGGCTAAACATCACGAAGAAGGGAAATGTGGCGAAGCCAAGTGTGGTGAAGACAGTAAAAAAGATGCTGAAGGCAAATGCGGTGAAGCCAAATGTGGCGAAGACAGCAAAAAAGATGCTGAAGGCAAATGTGGTGAAGCAAAATGCGGTAATAAATAATCCGGTATTTGTGACTCATATTAAAAACAGGGGCTGCAAGCCCCTGTTTTTCTTCTAGGGACAACCACTATGATCCAGTTATTAAAAAACTTACAGTGGTCATTGAATACCACGCGTAAAGTGGACTTTTTGGCGCCTTTATTATTGAGAGCTTACCTGATACCGGTTTTCTGGGTAGCTGCCAATAACAAATGGAATCCATTCAATCCCGAGAGTTCATTACAAAGCACCATAGACTGGTTTGCTAATCCGGACTGGGGATTGGGGTTACCGTTTCCTGAGCTGATGGCTTATATGGCCTGGGGAGCAGAGTATTTTGGCGCTATTTTATTATTGTTGGGACTGGCCGTGCGCTGGGTCAGCATTCCATTGATGATTACCATGCTGGTTGCTGCGTTCAGCGTGCACTGGAAAAACGGCTGGCAAGCAATTCATGATCCGATGAGTGCATTTGCTGCTGAAAACGCGGCGGAAGCAATAGATCGTTTGGACCGGGCCAAATCAATCCTTCAGGAATATGGAAATTATAGCTGGCTGACGGAACATGGCAGCTTTGTTGTACTCAATAATGGTATTGAGTTTGCCGCAACCTATTTTGTGATGTTGCTGGCATTGTTCTTTATCGGGGCTGGTCGATATATCAGTATTGATTACTGGTTAGCCAAACGTTATATGGCAAATGAGGTGCATCATGTGGATTCGTAAAAAACATTCGTGGGATATTCCTGAGTCAGAAGTCACGGACTATCAGGTCTATTTGAACCGTCGACAATTTATTAATGGTGCAGCGGGATTGGCTGCAGCAAGTGCAATGCCACTGAGTTTCGCTGCTAAAGCACCAACCGGAGAAGCTTTTACTGATTTGCAGCAAAGCGATTTTTCCACTGAGGAAAAAACAACGACATATGAATCTATTACCACCTATAACAATTTCTATGAATTTGGCACTGACAAGGAATCACCCTCGGCATTAGCTGCCGATTTTCCTGATCGCAGCGAGCCATGGATGATTACTGTGGATGGTGAGTGCGATAAACCAGGTAAATATGATTACAGTGAGCTAATCAAAACCCAGACATTGGAAGAGCGTATTTATCGTCTGCGTTGTGTTGAAGGCTGGTCGATGGTGATTCCCTGGGTAGGTTTTCCGTTAGCCGAAATCCTTAAACAGGCTCAACCCAACTCCAAAGCCAAATTTGTTGAGTTTACCACGTTGTATGATCCTGAGCAGATGCCGGGACAACGTCGTCGCGTGTTAAATTGGCCTTATCGTGAAGGATTGCGCATGGATGAAGCCATGCATCCTCTAACGTTGCTGGCTGTTGGTTTGTATGGCCGTGAAATGCCGGGGCAAAACGGGGCGCCGATCCGTCTGGTGGTACCGTGGAAATATGGTTTTAAAAGCATCAAATCCATCGTGCGGATCCGTTTTGTTGAAGAAATGCCATTAACCGCCTGGGTTCAGGCCAATGCCGGTGAGTATGGTTTTTATTCAAATGTAAACCCGGATGTGAACCATCCACGCTGGAGCCAGCGACGGGAAAGACGCATTGGTGAGTTTCTTAAACGAGAAACGCTGATGTTCAATGGCTATGGAGACGAAGTCGCAGAGCTGTATAGCGGCATGGATCTTAAACGATATTTCTGATGCAAAAACATATCACCAGTCTGAAACGGCTGGTTTTTATCATTTCGTTATTACCGCTTAGCTGGCTGATCTATGCATTGCTGACCGATCAGCTGGGTGCTAATCCTATAGAAGCGGTAACTCGGGACACCGGCGTATGGGCATTGCGCTTTATTATGGTGACTTTGTTGATATCACCGCTACGTAAACTGACGGGTATCAATCACTTTATCCGCTTTCGCCGAATGCTGGGACTTTTTGCTTTCTTTTATGCCAGCGTGCATATGCTGCTGTATCTCGGACTGGACCAGTTTTTTGATGTACAGGAGATATGGCTGGATATTGTTAAACGTCCTTTTATAACCATTGGTTTTATCAGCTTTGTCTTGCTGATTCCATTAACGGTTACCTCTACCGACAAGATGATGAAACGCCTTGGTGGTCGTCGCTGGAAAAAATTACATTATTTAATTTATCTTATTGTCGTGCTTTCTTGTGTGCATTTTTATATGCTGGTCAAGCAAGATAAAACTGAACCATTAATTTATTTTTTCATTGCTATCCTGTTGCTTGGCTTCAGGGTATTCAGCCAGCGCAGGCGTAGTCAATCAGCCGCTTCATAAAGCTTATTTAACCGGCTTTTACAGCAGTTTTTTGTTATAAATTTTTTCCACAAGGTTTTGATTTTCTTGTCAGAATGGCGCTGTAGCACGCTTTTGTCGGCGTGCTGCAGTGTGAATTAAACAAAAACTGTTACAATGTGCGGCTGTAATTTATCGCGTTGAGATTTAAGAAGGTATATATGACTGATTTTGTCGATCACGATCCACAAGAAACGCAAGAATGGTTGGACGCTCTGGAATCTGTGCTGGAAGCGGCCGGTGACGAAAAAGCCCATTTCATTATTGAAAAACTTATTGATAAGGCCCGCCGTAGTGGGGTAAACCTGCCATACAGTGCCAATACTGCATACGTTAATACCATTCCGGTGGATCAGCAGGAACGTATCCCCGGTGACCAGGCAATGGAGCATAAACTACGCTCTTATATCCGTTGGAACGCGATGGCGATGGTGGTTAAAGCCAATATGAAACCTGGCGCAGTCGGTGGACATATTGCGAGCTTCTCATCAGCCGCAACACTTTATGATGTCGGTTTTAACCATTTCTACAGAGGTAATGATCATGAAGACGGCGCCGATATGGTGTTTGTTCAAGGTCACTCTGCACCGGGTATTTACGCCCGTTCTTTCCTTGAAGGTCGTCTGACCGAAGAACAACTGGATAATTTCCGTTTTGAAGTCGATGGCAAAGGCCTGTCTTCCTATCCACATCCCGGG
>NZ_DFTU01000091.1:13727-22350 GCF_002379485.1 Methylophaga sp. UBA4204
GGGGTGGCCTGTCTTCTTATCCTCACCCTTGGCTGATGCCTGATTACTGGCAATTCCCGACAGTATCAATGGGGCTTGGACCGATTCTGTCGATCTACCAGGCACGATTCATGAAGTACATGCATCATCGTGAAATTGCCAAAACAGCGGGCCGCCATGTGTGGGCTTACTTAGGCGATGGCGAGATGGATGAACCGGAATCTTTGGGTGCAATCACCCTGGCCGGTCGTGAAAAACTCGACAACCTTATCTTTGTCGTGAACTGCAACCTGCAACGTCTTGATGGCCCGGTTCGTGGTAACGGCAAGATTATTCAGGAACTGGAAGCCTTATTCCGTGGCGCTGGCTGGAATGTATTAAAAGTCATCTGGGGCAGCGG
Source organism: Methylophaga sp. UBA4204 (assembly GCF_002379485.1). Lineage (NCBI taxonomy): Bacteria > Pseudomonadati > Pseudomonadota > Gammaproteobacteria > Thiotrichales > Piscirickettsiaceae > Methylophaga > Methylophaga sp. UBA4204. The sequence continues at coordinate 14,107 of NZ_DFTU01000091.1, forward strand.
CTGGGATCAATTGCTGGCTCGTGATACCGATGGCTGGTTGCTGAAACGCATGGAAGAAGTGGTTGACGGCGAATATCAGAATTACAAAGCCAAAGACGGCGCCTATGTGCGCAAGCACTTCTTTGGTAAATATCCGGAATTGCTCGATATGGTCTCAGACATGACCGACGAGGATATCTGGCACTTGAGTCGTGGTGGTCACGATCCACGCAAGATTTACGCAGCATATAAACAAGCAGTAGATCATGTCGGCCAACCAACTGTTATCCTGGCTAAAACCGTTAAAGGTTATGGTCTGGGGCAGGCGGGTGAAGGTCAGAACACAACGCATCAGCAGAAAAAAATGGAACTGGAGCACATGAAACGCTTCCGTGATCGTTTCAATATTCCTATTCCTGATGATGAAATTGAAGAAATTCCATATATCAAACTGGATGATGACAGCGCGGAGAAAAAGTACCTGCTGGAACGTCGTAAAGAATTAGGTGGATTTATCCCTAAACGGAATCACAGTGCCCCTGCATTGGAAATTCCGCCATTAAGCATTTTTGATGCAGTACTGAAAGACAGTGGTGATCGTGAGTTATCTACCACCATGGCCTTTGTCCGGATATTAACCGCATTAATTCGTGATAAGAAAATCGGTAAAAACATCGTTCCAATCGTGCCCGATGAAGCACGTACCTTTGGTATGGAAGGCTTGTTCCGTTCGATTGGTATCTATTCATCTTCCGGCCAGATGTATGAACCAGAAGACTCAGGCAAGGTCATGTGGTATCGCGAAGACACCAAAGGCCAGATCCTGGAAGAAGGTATTAACGAAGCCGGTTCGATGTCTGAGTGGGTTTCTGCAGCAACGGCTTATTCCAACTACAACGTGAATATGGTGCCGTTCTATATTTACTACTCAATGTTTGGTTTCCAACGGGTAGGTGATTTGTGCTGGTTGGCTGGTGATATTCAGGCCAAAGGCTTCCTCATCGGTGGTACAGCAGGTCGCACGACATTAAATGGTGAAGGCTTGCAGCATCAGGATGGTCACAGTCTGATTCTGGCTAATACCATTCCTAACTGCCTGAGCTACGATCCGACTTATGCCTATGAAATGGCTGTTATCGTTCATGAAGGTATGCGCCGGATGTACGAAAATCAGGAAGGTGTGTTCTATTACATTACCGCGATGAACGAAAACTATACTCATCCGGCAATGCCTGAAGGTTCGGAAGAGGGCATCATAAAAGGTCTGTATAAGCTTAAATCTGGCGGAAAACACAAAGTTAAAGCGCAATTGATTGGTAGCGGTACCATTTTGCGTGAAGTTGAAGCCGCGGCTGAAATGCTTGAGAAAGACTGGAATGTCTCTGCCAATGTATGGAGTGCGACCAGTGTGAACGAACTGGTTCGTGAAGGCATGGATGTTGATCGTTATAACCGTCTGCACCCAACTGCTGAGAAAAAACGCAGCTACATTTCACAATGCATGGATGAGCAGGATGGGGTTGTGGTGGCTTCCACAGATTATATGCGTCTGTATGCTGAGCAATTACGTCCCTGGATCAAACAACGTTATGTTGTTTTGGGTACTGATGGTTTTGGCCGCAGTGATACCCGTGAAAGATTACGTAGCTTCTTTGAAGTGGATCGTTATCATGTGGTTGTTGCCACGCTCAGCGCGCTGGCTGATGAAGGCACTATTAAATATGATGTGGTTGCCAAAGCCATCAAACAGTACAAGATTGATGCTGACGCAACGAATCCAGTGAAGGTTTAAAACATGGCAGATTTAATCGAATTAAAAGTCCCGGACATTGGTGATTTTGACAGTGTCGAAATTATCGAAGTGTTAGTTGCTGAAGGTGATTCAATCAATGCTGATCAGGAAGTGATTACCATTGAATCCGATAAAGCGATGATGGAAATTCCATCATCGTTAAGCGGCATCATTAAGGAAATGAAAGTCAAAGTGGGTGATAAAGTCAGTGAAGGTTCAGTTATTGCCTTGATTGAATCTTCTGATGCCGGTGCTGAAGAAAACGAAAAGCCGGCTGAAAAAGCAGCTGAGAGCAAACCAGCAGAGAAAGAAAAACCTGCTGCGGCTGAGAGTAAACCGGCGCCAACTCCTACTCCTACAGTAGCGAATCCTGAGCCAGAAAGAACTGAAACATTACCTTATGCACCGGATACCGGTTCAGCTAAAAAACCTTCACATGCATCACCTTCAGTACGGCAGTTTGCACGTGAATTAGGTGTTCCTTTGGCTGCAGTTGTCGGCAGTGGTCAAAAAGGCCGTATTACCAAAGAAGACGTGCAGAATTTTGTTAAACAGGTGATGAATGCACCTGCACCAAAAGCTGCTGAAGGCACTGGTATTCCATCGGTTCCAGTCATTAACTTTGAACAGTTTGGCGAAATCGAAAGCAAAGAATTATCACGGATCAAGAAAATTTCCGGCAAACATCTGCATGCATGCTGGTTAAATATTCCACATGTCACACAGTTTGATGAAGCTGATATCACCGAATTGGAAGAATTCCGCCAAGAAAACAAAGAAATGGCTGCCAAGAAAGGTGTCGGCCTGACACCATTGGTATTCATTATGAAAGCCGTTGTTGCTTGTTTGAAACAGTATCCGGAATTTAATGCTTCGTTAAGCGAAGATAAACAAAGCCTAATTTACAAAAAGTATTACAACATCGGTGTGGCTGTTGATACGCCAAACGGTTTGATGGTGCCGGTGATTCGTGACGTTGATAAAAAAGGCTTTCTCGAACTTGCCGGTGAACTGGGCGAAATCAGTTCCCGGGCCCGTGAAGGAACATTAACAGCCAAGGATTTACAGGGCGGAACATTCTCTATTTCCAGCCTTGGCGGTATCGGTGGTCAATTCTTTACCCCGATTGTGAATGCTCCTGAAGTCGCCATTCTTGGCGTCAGTAAACACCAGATGAAACCAATCTGGAACGGAAAAGAATTTGAACCACGACTGATGTTGCCATTGTCGATTTCATATGATCATAGAGTGATAGATGGCGCTGCCGGTGCACGCTTTACGGTGATGCTGAATAACATGTTGTCTGATATCAGAAAGGTCTTGTTATGAGTTTGATTGAAGTCAAAGTACCGGATATCGGCGATTTTGATGCGGTTGAAATTATTGAAATCCTGGTTGCTGAAGGTGATTCAGTTAGTGAAAATCAGGACATTATTACGCTTGAATCTGACAAAGCCGCGATGGAGATTCCAAGTTCAGCTGCCGGCATCATTAAGTCTATCAACGTAAAAGTGGGTGATAAGGTCGCTCAGGGTGATGTCATTCTCTCTGTTGAAAGCGAAGCGGATTCTGCAGCTGAAGAAAAACCTGAAGCACCTAAAGCAGAAACTGCTCAGCCAGAACCCGCTGAAACAGAAAAGGCTGCTGAAAAACCCAAAGCAGCAGCTGTAACTAAATCTGAAGTACCTACCGATGCTGATATGCATGCTGAAATAGTTGTATTAGGTTCCGGTCCTGGTGGTTACACGGCAGCATTTCGTGCTGCTGATTTAGGCAAACAGGTGATTCTGATTGAACGTCACCAACGAATTGGTGGGGTGTGTCTGAATGTTGGTTGTATTCCTTCAAAAGCTCTTTTGCATACTGCCCACGTAATTAATGAAGCAAAACATATTGCTGAAAATGGGGTGACCTTTGGCGAACCGAAAATTGATATTCGCAAAGTCGCAGATTGGAAAGACGGAATTGTTGGCAAGCTGACGGGTGGATTATCAGCGTTGGCCAAGCAACGTAAAGTAACTGTTGTACATGGTGAAGCACAGTTCTCCGGTACTAATTTAATGCAGGTAAAAACAGAAGATGGTGATAAAACCATCAGTTTTGAAAACTGCATTATTGCTGCGGGTTCACGTGTCACGAAAATCCCGGTATTTCCCAATGATGATCCACGAATGATGGATTCTACTGATGCACTGGAGCTCGAAGATATTCCTAAGAAGCTACTGGTCATTGGTGGCGGCATTATCGGTCTTGAAATGGCGACCGTATACAACGCTCTGGGTTCTGAAATCAGTGTAGTCGAATTACAGGACAGCCTGATCCCCGGTGCTGATAAGGATCTGGTTAAACCGTTACATAACCATATCCAGAAACAATACAAAGCGATTTATCTGAAAACCAAAGTCAGCAAAATCGACGCGTTAAAATCTGGTCTGAAGGTCACCTTTGAAGGTGATAATGCACCGGACCCACAAACCTACGACAAGATTCTGGTCGCAGTGGGCCGTTCACCCAACGGTAAACTGATTAATGCAGAAGCTGCTGGTGTGGATGTAAATGATTATGGCTTTATTGAGGTCAATCAGCAGATGCAGACCAATATGCCGCACATCTATGCGATTGGTGACATTGTCGGTCAACCGATGTTGGCTCATAAAGCAACACATGAAGGTAAGGTTGCTGCTGAGCATATTGCCGGTAAAAAAGTGGCCTTTGATCCGATGACGATACCTTCAGTTGCCTATACTGATCCTGAAGTTGCCTGGATGGGTCTCAGCGAAGATGAAGCGAAAAAACAGGGCATTGATTACGTTAAAGGTGCCTTCCCATGGGCTGCCAGCGGTCGTAGTTTGAGTGTCGATCGTGATGAAGGTCTGACCAAAGCCTTGTTTGATAAAGAAACCGGGCGTTTATTAGGTGCAGGTATTGTCGGGCCCAATGCTGGTGAATTAATCGCTGAAGCGGTATTGGCACTGGAAATGGGGGCTGATGCAGAAGATATCGGATTAAGCATTCATCCACATCCAACCTTGTCGGAAACGTTTGCCTTTGCTGCGGAAATGGCTGAAGGCAATATTACGGATTTGATTCCACCTCGTAAAACATTACATTCCAAGTAATATCAGTCTATCCGTTCGAGACTTTTTGTCTCGAACGGATAAATAACCTCATATAGTAATCAGTAATGAACTGCTTTTCATGCAGCGGAACCGAGCGGTGATAAATCAGCTATGACCAGAGAAGCTTCTTTGCTTAAACCTCCGCTAAAATGGGCTGGTGGCAAACGCTGGTTAATTCCCAGACTGTTGAAATTATGGAAACAGTTTCCGGATCATCGACTGGTCGAGCCTTTCTGCGGTGGATTGTCTGTAGCGTTGGGATTAAATCCTGATAAAGCATTGTTAAATGATCTGAACCCGGCTTTAATCAATTTTTATCAGCAACTGCAGCAAGGTCTGACAATTGATTTGCCACTGGCAAATGATGAGCAGCTCTATTACCAATATCGTAAACAGTTCAATGATATTTCAGCACATACAGACGCTGAACGTGCTCAATTATTTTATTACTTGAATCGCACTGGTTATAACGGCCTATGTCGTTTTAATAAAACGGGTGGTTACAACGTGCCATTTGGTCGTTACAAAACAATCAATTATGTAAGCGATTTTGCGCCTTACCAATCGGTATTAAATCAGTGGGAATTCAGCAATATGGATTTTGCCCAGCTGGATATCCGACAGAATGATTTTATTTATGCTGATCCGCCCTACGATGTGCCATTTCGGCAATATTCCCAGCAGGGGTTTGACTGGGATGACCAGGTTCGATTAGCCGAGTGGCTGGCAAATCACGACGGACCAGTGGTACTGTCAAATCAGGCAACGGATAAAATCAAAAAACTCTATCGTGACTTAGGGTTTACCCTGAAATTTCTTGATGCACCTCGGACAATAAGCTGTAAAGGCGATAAACGGCAGGCTGCAAGAGAAGTGCTTGCTTTACGTGGATTTTGATACAATAACGCACCAATTTTTAATTTCTTCGATACAGGATTTCTTCCCCCATGTCTGACATCAAAAAAGTCGTTCTTGCCTATTCTGGCGGTCTGGATACTTCCGTTATTCTTAAATGGCTGCAGGATAAATATCAATGTGAAGTAGTGACCTTTACAGCTGATCTGGGTCAGGGTGAAGAAGTTGAGCCAGCACGAGCCAAAGCAAAATCGTTGGGCATTAAAGAAATTTACATTGAAGATTTACGTGAAGAATTTGCTCGTGATTATGTGTTCCCAATGTTTCGTGCCAATGCCATCTACGAAGGTGAATATCTCTTAGGTACATCGATTGCACGTCCTTTGATTGCCAAACGTCTGGTTGAGATTGCGGCTCAAACCGGTGCAGAAGCTGTCTCGCATGGCGCGACTGGTAAAGGCAATGACCAGGTGCGTTTTGAACTTGGGGCGTATGGTCTGAACCCGAACATTAAAGTGATTGCTCCGTGGCGTGAGTGGGATTTGTTATCACGGCAAAAACTGTTGGATTATGCTGAACAACACGGTATTCCAGTTGAAATGAAACAAGGCAAAAAATCGCCTTATTCCATGGATGCCAACCTGCTGCATATCTCTTACGAAGGAGGTATTCTCGAAGATCCATGGGCTGAAGCCGAGGAAAGTATGTGGCGTTGGTCTGTTTCACCGGAAAATGCCCCTGATAAAGCAACCTACCTTGAACTGAGTTATGAAAAGGGCGATATCGTTGCCATTAATGGCGAGCGTATGACGCCTGCTCAGGTGATGATTTATCTGAACAAAGTCGCTGGTGAAAATGGGGTAGGTCGACTGGATATCGTTGAAAACCGTTATGTGGGTATGAAATCACGTGGCTGTTATGAAACACCTGCCGGAACGGTTATGCTCAGAGCGCATCGTGCGATTGAGTCATTAACACTGGATCGCGAAGTCGCTCATTTGAAAGATGAACTGATGCCACGTTATGCCAGCATGATTTATAACGGTTACTGGTGGGCACCGGAACGGCAGATGATGCAGACAATGATAGATGCATCACAGACATCCGTGAATGGTGATGTCAGAATAAAACTGTATAAAGGCAACGTCATAGTTGTTGGCAGACAGTCAGCCACCGACAGTCTGTTTGATGAATCCATCGCCACATTTGAAGATGATGCTGGTGCCTACGATCAGAAAGATGCAGAAGGTTTTATCAAACTTAATGCGTTAAGGTTAAAAATAGCAGGGAAGAAGAAAAGATAGGCATACGGATTTTGTCGGAGTACTTATGAAACATAGCGAATATGAAGAGCGGACTGCCGAATGGATGCGGCTTGCGCTTTCAAAAATGAACCAATATAAAATCGCTCCAACTCCGGCAAATTATGCGCTTTGGTTTGAGTACGTTTCCGGTACGAATATGGCTTTGGTAGAGGCCGTAGATAATGAAATCGAACTGACGGGAAAAATTACTGAACAGCAAATCCGTTTATTACACGAACAGTTCTTTGACGAGGATAAAGATAGAGCTGCGATGTTTGAGATGCGTCAGGAATTGGCACGTCTTCTTAAACAGACTTTGAACTATATCTATACGGGCGTCACAACTACCGATCGAAGCAACAGTCATTTACAAAGTATGTTGAGTCGCCTGCAACCGGACTTAAACCGTCAGCAACTACATACGCTGATTGAAGAAGTACTTATTGAAACCCGACTGGCCGTTTCGTCTGGGGAATTGCTCAACGAGCAGTTAAACAGTGCGATGGCAGAAGTTGCTGCATTGAAAAAAGAGTTAAGTGATTCCCGACGTGAATCGATAACCGATAGTTTGACTGGATTAGCTAATCGTAAACATTTTGATGAGCTAATCAACGAGATGACCCGTGATGCAGATATTAACGGCATGGATGTGTCGGTCATTTTCTGTGATATTGATTTGTTCAGTGTTATCAACGAAAAACATGGCCAGCTAGTGGGAGATCAAGTGCTCAGAGTGATTGCTGAGTTGTTGAGAAAATCATTAAAAGGTCGTGATTTGGTTGCCCGCTATGGCGGTGAGGAATTTGCTGTTATTTTGCCTAATACCAGTGTGCAAAACGCCCGTCAGCTGGCTGAGAGCATTCGTCAGGATATTGCCAGCAAACGAATCCAACGCAAGGATACCCGTGAACCACTTGGTGCAATCACCATGTCTTTTGGTGTGGCGCGGTATGTCCCTGGTGAAGGCGTTGACAGTTTCCTGCAGCGTGTTGATCGGGCGGTTTATCTGGCAAAACGCAGCGGACGCAACCATGTTTCTGATGCGCCGCCGCCAATTATCTGATTAAAAACTATCCGTAAAAAACACTTCTTCGAGTGGTAACTGGCCCGCTCGAGGACGTGCATCTTCAAGCTTTTTCCCAACGGTAATCATCATCACAATAATATGATCATGCGGTAAATTGATGATGCGGGC
>NZ_DFTU01000091.1:22400-29735 GCF_002379485.1 Methylophaga sp. UBA4204
GACTTTATCAAAGTCAAAGCCATCCATCGGGCAAGAATCATATCCCATGCCTCTTGCCATCAACATAATATTCATGGCTGCAATGCTGGCCGAGCGAACGCACTCATCACGCTGGCCTTGATGATGGTTGGTATAATAATTTTCGATCGCTGGCAGTATGGCATTCTGTGCTGCCTGTGGAGCATGTTGCCAATAGCGTTCAGGCTGTTTTTCCCACGCATTCAAATCAGCGCACAAAACCAGCAGTAAAGAGGAATCTACTACTTGGGCCTGCCCCCATGCGGCTTCCAAAATTTGCTGGCGTTTTTCAGCATCTTTTACCCGGACAAATCGCCAGTGCTGAATATTAAACGCAGTAGGTGAGAGGATGGCATGTTCCATCAACTCATTAACTTCTGCTTCAGTCATTTGATGTGCCGGGTCATAGTGTTTGACCGAGCGACGAGTTTGAATCGCTTGTTTTATATCCATTGTTTTGCAGGGGTACTCAGTTAAGTTCAATTTTGAGATACAGCCATTGTTGTTCATCCTGATGACTGCGATAGGTTTTTGTATTCGTTTGCTGGCGTTGTTGTTCACCAATCTGGCCAATTAAAATCCATTGATTTAGCGGACCATTGACCGTGGTCAGTAAGCTGGTTGTTGAGATATCACCATTACGCTGCATCTTAGAGAATAATGGCAGGATATCGACCCGGGCCTGTTGATTGCCGAGAATATTCACTCTTGCCTGAAAGCCATTATCCAGTTGAATGTACTGGGTCGTTTCCTGAACTGCAATACCACCATGAGGGTAAAAAATAAGCTGTTGCTGATTATCAGCGACAGCGCGGCCCATTTGTATATCAATAGGCTGACCGGCAATACCCCTTGCCTGGTACTGCTGATCCCGTTCTCGACTGTTTTTGGTGGACCAGCGATTTATTTCCACGGATGAATTTTTCGGGTTCTCTAAATCAATATTAAGTTGATCATCGGCAAAATGTTCATCATTTAACTGTTGCTGGGTTCGCAGCACTGTGACTGTAAGGCTCTGCTGCCTGCTACCGAGCTGTTTGACCAAACGCTCTATTTCCTGAAAGTTTTGCGACGAACTTTTTATAATCAACAGATTGTCATGGCCACTAATGATTGTGTAGTTGTCTATCATGGGTTCAATCATGGGCAGTATTTCCGCCGCAAGTCGATGTTGCAATTCAATGGTGCGTATTTGATCGGCGTGGGCGGGTAATGCCAGCAAGAAAAACACTAGCGAAAAGATGATTTTCATAAATGTAACCGCCTTGTCGCAACATCTGCAGAGCTGTGATTCCAGCATTCTTCAAATTGTTGTTTGAGTTCCCGGACTGTCAAAGGATCATGCAGATTAGCCTGACCTTGATAGCGTTGATTGTTGAGACAACGTAAATAGCCGGAATGATCCACCAACATCACTATATTTTTTGGTCGTTGTTGTTTTTCTGAAAGAATATTCACGCTGATCGAACTGGTGAGTTTAGCTATTAACGGTAGCAGTCGATGGGAATTAATAATGCTACTTTGGGTTTCATCTACTAATATTCTTATCTGCGTACGGCGACTATTGATACAAAGTTGTTTCAAACAGTCGATTACTGACGGATGATCAAGCAGAACCATATCCATCTCACTGCCCAGAAAACAGATTTCCCGATGGGCAGTTTCAACCAAAGCCAAGGCAGCCGCAGCTGCCTCATGTTTTCCATCAAATGCGATGATTTGATTAGTGTCGGCCTGGTTAGAATTATCAGTCATTTAACAGTTTCTTGCCTGTTCAACAGCGTTACCGATATAACTTGCAGGCGTCATTTCTTTTAACGCAAATTTAGCGGCATCTGGCAAATCTAGAGTATCAATAAATTCATGCATGATTTGTTTGTTGACTCTCTGTCCACGAGTTAATTCTTTGAGCTTTTCATAAGGATTCTCAATTCCATATCGACGCATAACCGTCTGGATAGGTTCCGCTAACAACTCCCAGTTGGCATCTAAATCTGCAGCCATTGTTTCGGGAGCAGCTTCCAATTTGCTAATACCTTTCAGTGCAGAGCTGTAAGCCAGCATGGAGTGAGCAAAACCGACGCCGATATTGCGTAAAACGGTGGAGTCAGTCAGATCGCGCTGCCAGCGGGAAATAGGCAGTTTCATTGCCATATGATCAAAAGTCGCATTAGCAATACCCAGATTACCTTCTGCATTTTCGAAATCAATTGGGTTAACTTTATGTGGCATGGTGGATGAACCGATTTCGCCTTTAACGGTTTTTGGTTTGAAGTAACCAATGGAGATGTAACTCCAGACATCACGACAGAAATCAATCAGCACGGTATTAAAACGAATCATTGCCTGAAACAGTTCAGCAACATAGTCATGCGGTTCGATCTGGGTGGTGTATTTGTTCCAGCGCAGTCCCAGTCCAGTGACAAACGCATTGGCCATCATTGGCCAGTCCACATTAGGATAAGCCGCATAGTGGGCATTGTAGTTACCGACTGCACCGTTCATTTTCCCGTAAAGTAAAACCGCGGCGACGTGAGTGCGTTGCAGTTCAAGACGTTTTACAACATTGGCTAATTCTTTACCCAGTGTGGTGGGAGAGGCCGGTTGACCATGAGTGCGAGACATCATTGGTGTTTCAGCCTGTTCCTGTGCCAGTTTCTTCAGCGCACCTATTAAGGTGTCCATTTCCGGCAGAATAACGTTTTCCCGGGCATTTTTAAGCATAATGCCGTAAGCAGTATTATTGATGTCTTCCGATGTGCAGGCAAAATGCACAAACTCATTTACCGCATCAAGCTCGGCATTGTTTTTGAATTTACGTTTAATGAAATATTCAACCGCTTTCACATCATGGTTGGTTTCACGTTCGATAGCTTTAATCTCAGCCGCGTCTTCTACCGAGAAATCATTCATCAAATCGTTGAGGAATTTTTCAGCGTCTTCACTCAGTTTAGGTACTTCCTGGATATCTGCATTGGCGCCGAGTAAATGTAACCAGCGGCATTCCACTTCAACACGGGCTCGCAGCAGACCATACTCACTGAAATAGGGGCGTAAAGCCTTTGTTTTATCGGCATAACGACCATCAACTGGCGAGATGGCAGTAAGAGCAGTTAATTCCATGAAAACTCCATTAAAAATAAGCTGAAAATTGGCCGAAATTATAGCAGAACTCAGTCCTGATTCTGGATTTGATTCAGTTTGCTTTGTGAATTTGCGTTAAAATAACGGCCATCTTAGTTTCAACTTCGGAGCGTTTTCGTGCTGCAAGAATATCAAAAACATGTTGAAGAGCGTGCCGCAGAGGGTTTACCGCCTCTGCCGTTAGATGCAAAACAGGTATCTGACATCATTGAAGGGCTTAAACAACCTCAAAATACCGATAGAGAAGCACTGCTTGAGCTACTGATTCACCGCGTTCCACCCGGCGTGGATAAGTCAGCTTATGTAAAAGCAGGTTTTCTGGCGGCGATTGCCAAACAGGAAACACAATGTGATTTGATAACACCGGTTTATGCGACTGAACTGCTCGGTACCATGATGGGGGGATATAACATCCAACCCCTGATTGAGTTACTGGATTATGACGCAACCGCAGAGGCAGCAGAAAAAGCGCTTTCCAAGATTGTTATGGTTTATGACGCCTACCATGATGTAGTGGAAAAGGCTGAAACCAACCAATATGCCAAACGCATTTTACAATCCTGGGCTGAAGCCGAATGGTTTTTATCCCGACCCGCGTTAGCTGAAGCAATTACGCTAACTGTGCTGAAAGTCCCGGGCGAAACCAATACCGACGACTTATCACCAGCAACAGAAGCCTGGAGTCGTCCTGATATCCCGTTACATGCCAAGGCGATGCTGGTCAGCAAAATGCCTGACGCGCTTGATACCATTATCTCGCTGAAACAAAAGGGTCATCCCATTGCTTATGTCGGTGATGTTGTTGGTACCGGATCTTCGCGTAAATCTGCGATCAATTCAGTGCTCTGGCACATGGGCCACGATGTGGCCTATGTCCCGAACAAACGCCAGGGCGGTGTGATTTTAGGGAATAACATTGCGCCTATTTTCTTTAATACCGCGGAAGACTCTGGTGCCTTGCCAATCGAATGTAATGTTGATCAACTGGAAACAGGTGATGTCATTACGATCAAGCCATATGAAGGTAAAATTTATAACGAAGCCGGTGATGTCGTTTCTGAATTCACTTTACGGCCAACCACTATTGCTGATGAAGTACGTGCCGGTGGCCGTATCCCTTTGATTATAGGTCGTGGTTTAACCGATAAAGCTCGCGAAACATTAGGTATGCCACCATCAGATGTTTTCAAACGCCCTGTAGAACCTGTTCATAGTGATAAAGGCTTTACGCTGGCGCAGAAGATGGTCGGTGTGGCCTGTGGTGTGGAAGGTGTGCGTCCAGGTGCCTATTGTGAACCTAAAGTCACCACCGTCGGCTCGCAGGATACAACTGGGGCAATGACCCGTGATGAGTTGAAAGAATTAGCCTGTCTGGGGTTCTCGTCTGATTTGGTGATGCAGTCTTTCTGTCATACCGCGGCTTATCCAAAACCGGTTGATATCAAATTACAGCATGAATTACCGGAATTTATCAGTACACGCGGTGGTGTGTCATTACGTCCTGGTGACGGGGTTATTCATTCCTGGTTAAACCGGATGATCTTACCTGATACCGTTGGTACCGGTGGTGATTCGCATACCCGTTTCCCGATTGGTATCAGTTTCCCTGCTGGATCAGGTTTAGTAGCGTTTGCCGCTGCGCTTGGCGTAATGCCATTGGATATGCCGGAATCAGTATTAGTCCGTTTTAAAGGCGAAATGCAACCCGGTATCACGTTACGTGACCTGGTGAATGCTATTCCCTATGCGGCTATTCAGGAAGGATTGCTGACGGTTGAAAAGAAAGGTAAGAAAAATATCTTTAATGGTCGTGTTTTGGAAATTGAAGGTTTACCAGATCTGAAAGTCGAGCAGGCATTTGAACTGTCAGATGCATCGGCAGAACGTAGTGCTAATGGTTGTACTGTCAGATTAAATAAAGAACCGATCATTGAATTTTTGAATTCCAATATCTCATTAATGGAATGGATGATTGCAGAAGGCTATGCCGATGCCAGAACACTGCAACGTCGCATAGATGCCATGCGTGCATGGCTGGCTGATCCTCAATTGCTTGAGCCGGATGCTGATGCAGAATACGCTGCGGTTATCGAGATTGATTTGAATGAAATCAAAGAGCCATTGCTGGCCTGTCCGAACGATCCGGATGATATCAAACCCTTATCCGAAGTCGCTGGTGCTCATATTGATGAGGTGTTTATTGGTTCCTGTATGACCAATATTGGTCACTATCGTGCCGCCGGTAAAGTGCTGGAGAAAATGGGTAATCTGCCCGTTAAATTGTGGGTTGCTCCGCCGACCAAGATGGATCAGCATCAATTAACGGAAGAAGGTATCTACAGTATCTTTGGTCGTGTTGGTGCCCGCACTGAAACGCCGGGTTGCTCGTTGTGCATGGGTAACCAGGCACGGGTGGCTGATAATGCCACAGTTGTCTCAACTTCTACCCGTAACTTCCCGAATCGTCTGGGTAATGGAGCCGATGTTTATTTATCATCTGCAGAACTCGCGGCGGTAGTGGCCAGTTTGGGGCGTATTCCAACAGTTGCCGAATATCTGGAGAAAGTTGCCGGTATTCAGCCAATGGCTCATGAGATCTATCGTTATCTGAACTTTAACGAGTTGGAGCACTATCAACGTGCTAAAGCTAGTTAAATTGGTAACTCACAGAAACCAAAAAGGGCTGTTTTCACAGCCCTTTTTTTATGACTATTATTGGTAACGAGCTTTATTAGGTTTGAGCGTGTAAATCTGTCGCTGCCTGTAATAATTTATTGCTCTGCAATAAGAACTGCCAGCGTCTGCCACCTTTCTGTTGCCATAACACTGCAGCGCGAATTCCAGACAGCAGCAGAGCACGAATACGATTAACGTTATCAGCTTGTTGCAGATAAGTGGAATCACCAAACACCTGAATACGCGGCGTGAGTTCACTGACGGTACGCTGATAGATATCGGCGAAACGGGCAATTACCTGCGGACTGGTGATGCTGCCAAAGTATTCAATCTGTTGCGGAATCTGATCCAGTTCACGGGTAATCAGATCCAGCATTGCGGGGCGCTTTGCCAGTTTGCGTTGCAAGTGCAAAATTCCGATTGCATAGCGCAACACCACAATATCGCCAGGTTGTTTACGTTTCGATAGCTGATTATTGAACTGACGGATCCCCGTTGTTAATTTACTGATTTCACCATAAACCGATTCAGTATCAGGCGCATCCATCACCAGTAAACTCTGCAGCATGGTCTGCATATCATCGTTATCGACCTGACCGGTTTCAGCAATCTGCTGCACTAAAGTCACGGATTGCATCAAAGCGGAGAGAGCAATGACACGATCATGAATAATTGTTCTCTGACTCATGGATGCATCCCCGGAGCGTTGGTATCGATAATAATGCCACCGCCCAAACAGACATCATCCTGATAAAACACAACAGATTGTCCTGGTGTGACGGCGCGTTGTGGCGAGTCAAATTCAACCTGAATATTGCCTTGTTCATCCTGAGTGATGAGGCAGGGCTGATCTGGTTGACGATAGCGGGTTTTTGCACTGGCACGACATGGCAATTCCGGGGCTTCGCCAGCCACCCATGAAAGTTGTTCAGCGGTAAGTTTAGTGCTGTAAAGCCATTCATGTTCACCTTGAACAACATATAAAATTCGCTTTTCCATATCCTTGCCAGCCACAAACCAGGGCTCACCGCTGCTGTTTTTACGACCACCAATGCCAAGGCCCTGGCGTTGGCCGAGGGTGTAATACATTAACCCTGAATGTTCACCAATTTTTTCGCCTTCCGGGGTGCGCATTTCACCGGGTTGAGCCGGAATGTAACGCCCCAGAAACTCGCGAAAACGTCGCTCCCCGATAAAGCAGATACCGGTGCTGTCTTTTTTGTCGTGATTGATAAAGCCAGCTTTTTCGGCAATCTGACGCACTTCGGTTTTTGGTAATTCGCCCAGCGGGAAAAGAGTACGGGATAATTGCGCCTGACCAAGGGTATACAGGAAGTAACTCTGGTCTTTGCTGTTATCCAGGCCTTTCAATAACTGAAATTTACCTTCATGTTCGCGCACTCGTGCGTAATGACCGGTGGCAATCAGATAGCCACCCAATTCCATGGCGTGATCTAAAAAAGCTTTAAATTTGATTTCACGATTACACAGAATATC
>NZ_DFTU01000091.1:29891-30128 GCF_002379485.1 Methylophaga sp. UBA4204
ATTTCACGATTACACAGAATATCGGGATTCGGCGTGCGGCCCGCTTTGTATTCATCCAAGAAATGTTTGAATACATAATCCCAGTATTCCATAGCGAAATTGGCTTCATGAAAAACGATGCCCACTTTATCAGCAACTGATTGGGCGTCTTTGCGATCATCCTCAACAGTACATTCGCTTTCATCCGCATAGTCGACCCAGTTTTTCATGAACAGACCTTCAACATCAAAGCCTTGT
>NZ_DFTU01000093.1:0-2991 GCF_002379485.1 Methylophaga sp. UBA4204
ATATCCGTTGCCTGATCGAAGCCCGGATAGAAGGCCACCAACCCAACGTGGTCACCCATGACGCCGCGACCATCAAACAGGCGTTTACCGGCGCGACCGATAAAATGAAACGCGTATTGACCACAACGATTGAGCGTATGCAGTCACGCTAAGTTTTCTAACGAATACTGGTTCCCACGGTCCTCCGTGGGAGCCACAAATACACAACGGTATGCACGATTGGTCTAATTGATTTCTTCTGCCTAAGCACTAATTCCTATAATGAACAACATTGCCCCCGTCAGAACCAGTTTTAATAAAGAGGATTTTGTTTTCTCCCTAGTGATCGGTAAGCTTGCTAACATTCTCTTTATAATAAACGTATAAAAAATCAGGCAGCATAATGAATAAAAAGTTACTTTTCGTCATCGGCATAATTCTGTTCGTTGCTATTATCATGATAGCTTCGCGTTTGATAAATACGCCTTCACCCTACCTCACTTCTGACAATGGTCAGGAATTGCCAACCGAGACAACGATTGAGGAAGGTTTTATGGAGGCTGAAAAATTCATTAATTCCAGAGCGCCCATCAAAATCGATGATGAAACTCAGCTTATTAAGGCTTTAGCCGGTCCCAGCGATTTGATGACTTATTATTATTCATTAACCAATGTCACTATTGACGATGTGAATCCGACGGCGGTGTTGGAGGATATCAAACCCAAATTGCTTGCCAGCCTTTGCAGTAATGCTGATATGCAACCTGTTCTAAAGGCGGGTGCCAAGCTTGTTTATGTCTATTCCGATAAAAATAACCAAGATGTTGGCCGTATTGAGGTAGTGGAAGCTGATTGTTAAGACCGCTTTCACCATAAGCAATATAGCGTGCCCACTTTTCTCCACGTTATTTTCGTTATTGTTAAATGGGAACGGACTGTATTTTTGACGGGTCTTTAATTTATCAATAAACCATTTCACGATTACTCTTTAATCAAAAGGCTGATTGTCATGACGAAATACCAAAAGTCACCTAAAGTTGTTGAACAACTATCACCTGAGCAACATTACGTCACCCAACAATGCGGTACTGAACCACCATTCGATAATGCTTATTGGGACAATCACGAAGCTGGGCTTTACGTCGATGTAGTTTCTGGTGAACCCTTATTTGCTTCAGTAGATAAGTTTGATAGCGGAACTGGCTGGCCAAGCTTTACCCGTCCAGTGCAGAATGAAAATGTGAACGAAAATTTTGATGACAGTCTGGGCATGCGCCGTGTTGAGGTTCGCTCAGTACATGGTGACAGTCATTTAGGTCATGTTTTCCCTGATGGCCCTGAAGAAGCAGGAGGAATGCGGTATTGCATCAACTCAGCATCCCTGCGATTTATTCCCGTTGAACAGCTTGAAGCAGAAGGTTACGACGAGTTTAAAAATCTGTTTTCAGAAACTTTAGGTGAAACAAAATGAGCGAGACAAATACTGAACGTGCCGTAATGGCCGGAGGATGTTTCTGGGGGATGCAGGATTTACTTCGAAAATTACCAGGCGTTATCTCATCGCGAGTCGGCTACACCGGCGGCGATATTCCAAATGCCACTTATCCAAACCATGGCACACATGCTGAAGGTATTGAGATCATCTTTAATCCTGAGCAGATTACTTACAGACAGTTACTGGAGTTTTTCTTTCAGATCCATGATCCAACCACTCCTAACCAACAAGGCAATGATCGGGGCATGAGTTATCGTTCAGCAATTTATTACACCAGCGATGAGCAAGCCGAAATTGCCAAGCAGACGATTGAAGATGTAAACCAATCTGGATTATGGCCAGGCAAAGTTGTTACTGAAGTGGAACCTGTCGGTGATTTCTGGGAAGCAGAACCCGAACATCAGGATTACCTGCAACATTATCCAACCGGATATACCTGTCATTATATTCGACCGGATTGGAAGCTATCTTAAGAAAGGAATTGGTTTTATTGATTGAGTCAGCCTCTCCTCAATTAAAACAATAATTTTTCTGATCAGTTGTTGCACCTTCAGCAACAACTGATCGTTATTTTACAATTGGCCCCAACTCTTCAACCAACGTTAATAACTCATTCGTTATCGCAATCAATTCATCCAGTAGCTGTGGAGTGATTTCCAGATGACCTTCATATTCAGCCAGATTGCGTTGCTTATGACATTTATCTAAAACTCGCCACTTGCTAGTTGTCATGCCTACAGTGTGTTCCAAACATTGAAACACCAGATATCGATTGTCTGAGCGGTATCCATGCCAACGCATCGACGCCAAAGACAAAGCATGTGCGGCACCATAAGCTAATGAAAAACGGCTATCGTCGGATAAGCTTTCCACATTGGCATCCTGCAAACGGCGTTTGGCAGAAATCACCATGCCATCAAATTCTTTTTGATCTGCAGGTTCTGTTTTTAAATTGTTAGTTTTTACCAGGTTATCAAGATGCGCTAATGTCATTTTCTGATCCCTTCAGCCAAATCTTCGGTTGGTCCATTACCTTTGAAATAAATGCATTATCTTGCTGCCATTTCTGTTTGAAATGTTCTAATTCATAAACAGAAGGATTGATAGGTCGCGATAAAGCTTTTTCAGCGTCAACAAGACATTCCATCAAATCCGCATAAGCCAAATTATCAGAAATAACCAGCAAATCAATATCACTTTTGGCCGTTGCCTCGCCCTTCGCGATGGAGCCATAGATAAAGGCGCATAAAACGTGCCCATCAACGCGGGTTAAAGCCTGACGAACGACATCAGCTACCCCGAATGTCTTTGTTGCAATCGCCACCAGTTCATCAAATATCGGATTATCTGGATTTGCTTGATAATACTGCTGATTACCTTCTTTCGAACTAATCAATATGCCCGCGCTAGTAAGTTTTTCCAGTTCCCGGGTAACTGTGCCCCGACCCATCGCAGCCATGCGAACAATCTCGTTCGTATAAAAACTTTTATCAGGTTTGCCATATAACAAACCCAGC
>NZ_DFTU01000093.1:3076-3371 GCF_002379485.1 Methylophaga sp. UBA4204
GCCATATAACAAACCCAGCACACGTTGCTGTGTTTTTGTAAACAATGCTTCAGCGATGGATGTTACTGACATACAACACCATTAATAAAATACCCAATATGGGTACTATAATCCCCATATTGGGTATTTACAATATTGATATAGCTCACAAGAAAAATTAGGGAATAGATCAACTTTATTTTTCAATGTCCTTGTTAGTGTTCCATTCATTAATTACAGGCTAGAATGAACTGTGAAATGAGAAGGTATTAATATGTTCGTTCAGAAAACCATTTAATTTTGAGCAAATTTCAGG
>NZ_DFTU01000093.1:3548-6674 GCF_002379485.1 Methylophaga sp. UBA4204
GCGGGAATCGAACCCGCGTCCGCGAATCCTCTGCCTTCAGCTCTACATGCTTATTTCATCTATTAATTTAACTTCAAGCTACCCGATGAACAGGGAAAACATGAAGCGATCTTGTTAGGTTTTAGTCAATCAGTACCAAGCATACGTCAAGACGATCTTGTGAGAGTCGACGCCCGATACCAGACGCACAAGCACGGATCTGGTCGGACGGCATTCACTGGTTATTAAGCAGCTAGTGCGTAGTTGTTATCGTTAGCAACTATATTTTTCCAATCTTTTTTACGAGAAGAACTGGAGTACTCGGCATGCACCTTAGGTTTCGTAACCCGCGTCGAAGCCAGGTCGCCCCCAAAGTTTGTTGTACGTTAGTCATTATACGGATTTTAAAGTTCCGTGACGATCTCTTTAAATATTTTTAAACAGTCGTTCTTTATCACGCTGCCAATCACGTTCTTTCATGGTGGCGCGTTTGTCGTGCATTTGCTTGCCTTTAGCCAATGCAATTTCGACCTTGGCCTTGCCCCGCTTCCAATACATGGCAAGGGGGATCAATGTGTAGCCTTTGCGCTCAACTGCGCCAATCAGCTTATTTAGCTCGTTACGATTGAGCAGCAGTTTACGGTCGCGTTGGGGTTCTGGAACGACGTGAGTGGAAGCTGTTTTCAATGCGGTAATTAATGCATTGGCTAACCAGGCTTCGCCATGACGAATCAGCACGTAGCTATCACTCAGCTGAGCTTTGCCTTCACGTAAGCTTTTGACTTCCCAACCCTCCAGCACCAAACCCGCCTCGAATTTTTCTTCTATAAAAAATTCATGACGCGCTTTCCGGTTACGGGCGATAGTGTTATCTGTGTTTTGTGGTTTTTTCTTGGTGGCCATCGCGGCATTATACATGGGCAGATTGCTGCTTGGCTTGAGCATTTTAGGAAATTCGCCCAGAATCGAGACTATTTATTTTTAATGAGTGTGATATGAGTAGACCGTTAAAATCGGTTCATGGTGAGTGGACATCACGCTGGGCCTTCATTCTCGCAGCAACGGGGGCGGCTGTTGGCCTCGGAAATATCTGGAAATTTCCCTATATCGCTGGGGAATATGGCGGCGGCGCATTTGTTCTGGTTTATCTTGCCTGTATCTTTGCCATCGGTGTTCCCATCATGATGGCGGAAATTCTGATTGGTCGACGCGGTCGACAAAACCCTTTTAACAGTCTGGCCAGTCTGGCTGAAGAAGAAAAAGCCTCATCCCTGTGGAAATATCTTGGTTTCGCTGGCGTTTTGGCCGGCTTTTTAATCCTTTCTTATTACAGCGTGATTGCCGGTCAGGCAATTGCTTATGTTCCTCGCTTATTGTTTGGGGTATTTGAAGGTGTGACGGCTGATGGTGCGCGGAACTTACATCTGTCGTTAGTGAAAGATCCAGAAAAACTTTTAGCCTGGCATACGATTTTTATGATGCTGACCATGATGATTGTCAGTCGTGGTGTACAACATGGTCTGGAAAAATCAGTACGCTTTTTAATGCCCTCTTTATTTTTAATCCTGCTGATTCTGGTCGCTTATGCTTATCAAACCGGGGTGTATTTTGATCAAGCGGTAAACTTTATGTTCAAACCGGATTTTTCCAAGCTGACCACTGAGGGTATTCTAACGGCGATGGGACATGCGTTTTTCACGCTAAGCCTGGGCATGGGTGCCATTATGGTTTATGGTTCGTACCTGCCCCAGAAAGCCTCTATTTTTAAAGTCTCTCTGGCGATTTCCTTTATGGATACGGCTGTGGCGATCCTGGCTGGATTGGCGATTTTTCCATTGGTGTTTGCCAATGAAATGTCACCCGGCGCCGGACCAAGTCTGATTTTTGAAACGCTGCCCATTGCCTTTGGTCATATGGAGAATGGCGCATTTTTTGGTGCCATGTTCTTTTTGTTGCTGGTATTTGCAGCTCTGAGTTCAGCGATTTCATTGGTCGAGCCGGTGGTCACCTGGCTGGTCGAAAACTTTGAGATAAAACGGCTTAATGCCTGCATCTGGGTGGGTATATTGGTCTGGCTGTTAGGGCTGTTAAGCTTGTTCTCATTTAATCTGTTGAAAGACTGGACTTGGTTTGATATGACAGCCTTTGAGTTGCTGGATTATCTGACTGCCAATATTATGTTGCCTTTGGGCGGCATGCTCATTGCGATATTTGCCGGATGGATCATGTCGCAACGCAGTACTCAGGAAGAGCTGGGGATTAAATCCAACCTGATTTATCACGAATGGCGCTTTTTGGTTCGTTATGTCACACCAATAGCGATTTTTGTTGTATTCGTAAGTTTGACGGGCGTATTGGATTTCATCTTTTGATTACATTGATTAGAGGTCAGTAGAAATACTCAATGACAACAATTACGCGCAGTTCACTGGTGATGTATTCGCCGGACCAGATGTTTGATCTGGTCAACGATGTGGAAGCTTACCCAAGTTTTCTTCCCTGGTGCCGTGACAGTAAAATTATCAGTAAGAATGATAAGGTGATTTGTGCCACGCTGGATATTGCAAAAGGGGGTATTCATCATGAATTTTCTACCCGCAATACACTGCAACATGGTGAATCCATCCGTATTGAGCTGATTGATGGTCCATTCCGTCATTTAGAAGGATTCTGGCAGTTCAGTCCGATTGGGGATAATGAAGGCTGCCGGGTACAGCTGGATATGGATTTTGAATTTTCCACCCGTTTGCTGGATTTGGCATTGGGTCCGGTATTCACTCAGATATCCGGTTCATTAGTTGAAGCTTTTTGTGTACGAGCCAGAGAAATTTATGGAACACGCTAACGCTGAATTAATCACCGTAGAAGTGGCCTACGCCCTGCCGGATGAACAGGTGATTTTGTCATTGGAAGTTCCGGATAACACTACTGTGGAACAAGCCGTTAAACGCTCCGGTATTCTGGAACGTTATCCACAAATCAATCTTGAAACAGATAAAGTCGGGATTTTCGGCAAAATCTGTAAGTTGAATGCCACGCTCAGTCCAAAAGATCGCATTGAGATCTATCGTCCCTTGATTGCAGATCCCAAAGAATCACGTCGGCAAAAGGCTGAGATGGAAAAGAAAAATAAAACTGCAGAAGCCA
>NZ_DFTU01000093.1:6794-7501 GCF_002379485.1 Methylophaga sp. UBA4204
AAAAGCCGCTAACGATTAGATTCCAGCCAATCCAGTTCTGCATCAGTAAAGCCCGCCTGTTTGCGGGCTTCAATATGAAATGGCCCGCGTATCTCACCATTAAAGTAGGTTTTTAATAAGGTCGTGAAGGTGTGGGTGGGTTCCAGATCACGCTGTTCGCATAGATAATTAAACCAACGCGTGCCAATTGCCACATGACCGATTTCTTCACGCAATATCACTTCTAGAATCTCCACCGCTGCCAAATCGCCACTGCCACGCAGTTTAGTCATCATGCCCGGCGTTACATCCAGTCCCCTCGCCTCTAATACCCTTGGTACCAGTGCCATGCGAGTTAAGGGATCGTGATGGGTTTTCTGTGCCATTTCCCATAAACCATCATGTGCCGGAAAATCTCCATAGGCATACCCTGCCTGTTGTAAATGGGCAGATAGCATTGAAAAATGTTTAGCTTCCTCATCAGCAACCTGCAACCAGTCACCATAAAAATCATCTGGCATATTGGCAAAACGGGCGATGGCATCCAATGCTAAATTAATGGCATTAAACTCGATATGACAAATGGCATGAATCAGCGTGGTATGACCGGTTTGCTGATTATTACGTCGACGCGGTAAATCGCGTGGCGAGACCAGGTCGGGCTTATCGGGTCTGCCTGGGATGGCCGGAACATTCAATGGCTGATGCTGAATGACATAACCTTGTTC
>NZ_DFTU01000093.1:7624-15114 GCF_002379485.1 Methylophaga sp. UBA4204
TGCGTATATCAATATTTGAATCAGCCATCCATTCGTACCCGTGGATCAACAAAAGTATAAGAAATATCGGTCAGTAACAGACCTACGATATATAAGACTGAGCCAAGAAACACCATGGCTCGCACAATGGCAAAATCCTGAGCATGGATGGCGTCAATGGTATAACTGCCCAGGCCTGGAATACCAAAGAATGACTCCAGAATCAGACTGCCCATAAACAAGGTTGGTATTACCACTACCGCGCCAGTCAGAATTGGAATCATCGCGTTTTTTAAAACATGCTGAAACAAAACCCGCACTTCAGATAAGCCTTTTGCTCTGGCGGTGCGGACGTAATCCTTGGAAATTTCTTCCAGAAATAAAGTGCGGTACCAGCGGGATCCCGAGCCAATACCTGAAACAATGCCAATCGCTACCGGTAAAATCAGGAATTTTATCGTACTGAAGCCTTCACCGAAGCCCGAGATAGGTACCAGCTGCATGACTTTGCCGATAACAAACTGCCCGGCAATAATGTAGAACAGACTGGATATCGACATTAAAACAACACACAGCACTACCCCACCGAGATCAACATAAGTTGCCCGAAAAAACACCATCATCAACGCAAAGGTAATATTGACCAGCAAACCAACGATAAATACCGGAATGGCGATCGCCAGACTGGGCCACATACGGGTTTTGATATCATCACCGATATCACGCCCATCATCGGCCTGACCAAATTCAAAGCTGAATAACGCCAGTGATTTATCAAAAAAAATGGTATCGGTGAGTTTTTCGAAACCTTCGGCGGATTCATTCCACAGCAAATCCCGGTCGTAACCACGTTCCTGTTTCCAGGTCGTAATCGCCTGTTCAGTAATGTAACGTTCGCCCAGTTGCATTCGCGCCATATCATCTGGCGTATTAACCATAAAAAATAATGCAAATGTCAGTGCGTTGACACCCAGCAATATAGGAAAGGCATACAGGATACGGCGAATAATATAGGCCAGCATAATTGTCTCAGGCACTGATATAACATTCTGGATAAGGTCATAACGAATTATGGCTTTGGCAGATGTTGGTCAGCTGGGTTACAAAATTAAAGAAAAAACATTGTAACAGCGCAACCCTCAATTGGGTTATCAAGCAATTGGTTTCTTTGACAACTATTAATGATTACTATGGTCACAGGTTTAAATCATTCAGGAGTATCGCATGGCAAAAACAGCATCGGATCTGGTACAGGCAGCAAAAGCATCCATACAGCAAATCAGTGTTTCCCAGTCACAGCAAATGCTGGACGATGACAGCATTGCTCTGGATGTACGTGAGCCTGAAGAGTTCGCTAAGGGTCATATCGCTGATGCCAGACATATTCCTCGCGGCATGCTGGAGTTTTCAATAGAGACACATCCCGATTTTCAGGATAAAACACGTCCTATTGTGGTGTATTGCAAATCAGGCGGTCGCAGTGCATTGGCAACAGCAACCTTGCAACAGCTTGGGTTTACCAATGTCTATTCAATGATCGGGGGCTATGATGCATGGTCTGCGGCATCGAATGATGCTGATTAATTAAACAAGTCTGGAGGGGGAGAGACATGTACACACGCTTTTGGGTAATTATTGCGCTAATGATGGTCAGCCTGTCAGCTATCGCTGCAGAAACAGAGATCATGGTCAGAGCGAAAGCAGTTGATTCGAAATTTATTGGCACCAGTGTCGGTGGTATTCGCGCCATCGTTGAAGATGCTGAAACAGGTGAAATTCTCGATGAAGGATGGATAAACGGTGGCACTGGCGATACAGCGGTGCTTATCGAAAACCCATTAAAACGTGGCGAACGACTGACAGATGATAAAACGGCCGGTTTTTTAGCGAAAGTGGATATTGATGCACCAAGATTACTGCGATTTAAATTAATCGGACCTTATGGTTATCAGCAGGCCTATCAGGAAGCCAGCTTGACCAGCTGGGTGGTGCCTGGAAAAGATATTCTGGGTGATGGCATTATCATTACCATGACCGGCTTTATTGTGGATGCCTGGACCCGTGTTCTGGAGAATGGTCAGGTTGATATTTACACCAAAGCTTCATTGCTCTGTGGTTGCCCAATCACCAAAGACGGTCATTGGCAGTCTGATAATTATGAAGCCAGAGCTATTCTGATGCGCGATGAAGAAACTATTGATGAAGTAACACTGGACTTTACCGGACCAGCTGGCACGTTCAGCGGTAAAACCACGATTACCGAACCCGGCCACTACAAAGCGGTTGTCTATTTATACGATGCAAAAACCGGAAACGTAGGCGTTGATCGTGCGATGTTTGAAATTCCGGAGGCGGAATAAAACCGATTGGCAATTCAGTTGTAACAAATCGCATCAAGATGAGTCTCTTTAATTACTTTTATGAATAAGAGTTTCAGCATGAGATCACAAGGTTATGCAGTCAATGGAGCTGGTCTGGGTTTAAGACGCAGTTTCATTGATGAAATCATGCAGCTGGATCACCCGCCTATCGACTTTATTGAGGTCGCACCAGAAAACTGGATGGAAATGGGCGGTCGGCTGGGCAAAAAACTGCGGGCATTCAGTGAGCGTTTTCCAATGCTATGTCATGGTCTTTCGTTATCACTTGGCAGCCCTGCTCCGCTGGATGAGGCGTTTGTTAAACGTATTAAACACTTTCTGGATCAGCATCAGGTTCGTCTCTACAGTGAGCATCTGAGCTATTGCAGTGATGAGGGTCACCTTTACGATTTGATGCCTATTCCGTTCACTGACGAGGCTGTTGAGCATGTCGCAGAACGCATTCTTCGGGTTCAGGATATTCTGCAACGCCGACTGGTTATCGAGAATGTATCGTACTACGCGGCACCAGGCCGGCAGATAGACGAAATTGAATTTATTAATGCAATACTGGAAAAAGCCGATTGTGAGTTGTTACTTGATGTGAATAACGTCTATGTAAACAGCATTAATCACGGTTATGACGCTAATGCTTATATTGACGCACTTAACAGTAAACGTATCGCTTACCTGCATATTGCCGGTCACTATAATGAAGCAGAAGATCTGATTATCGATACCCATGGTGCAGATGTAATTGATCCGGTTTGGCAACTGCTTGAGCATACTTACCAGCAACATGGAGTGATTCCGACGTTGCTGGAACGGGATTTTAATATCCCTGCTCTCAACACGCTGTTTGAAGAAGTCGGTCACATTCGAGATATCCAATCACAATATCGATCTGAACATGCAGCAAGCGCCTGATTTTAAAACTACCCAACAGCAGTTCACCGCCCATCTGCGTGATCCAGAGAGCATCCCTGAGCCAGCCGATGTTGAATCGCGGCGCATGGCTATTTATCGGCGGCTGATTTATAACAATATTGAAAGCTTTTTAAGCACGGCCTGTCCGGTATTGAAACAAATTCTGGGGGAAATTGCCTGGCATGCACTGGCACGTGACTTTATTCGTGAGCATCGGTGCAGTTCACCCTTATTTAATGATATTGCCCGCGAGTTTGTGCATTATCTCGAAGAACATCCGCAGCAGTATCAGACGTTGCCTTTTCTTGCTGAGCTCGCCCATTACGAATGGGCTGAGTTGGCGCTCGGAATTGCCAATGCGGATTTTGTGAAGCGTGAAGTGACTGAACAGCAAGATATCCTGCAACTCTCTCTGCAACGCTCCCCCCTGAGCTGGACTTTTGCTTATGATTACCCCGTGCATCAAATCGGGCCGGATAATCTGCCTGATAAAGCTGCCGAAACGCCATTTTTTCTGTTGTTATATCGAAATGCTGATGATCAGGTGAAGTTTATTGAGCTTAATCCCGTTAGTGCACGGTTACTTGATCTATTAGATGACGGTCAGACTGGCCAGCAAGCCGCTGAAGCCATTTCTGAGGTATTGCAGCATCCCAACCCCGAAGTTGTGTTACAAGGCGCAAAACAGTTGATAGAGGACTGGTTGGAACGCGGCATTGTGATCTAAAGACATAAAAAAACCGGACTGGTAAACCAGCCCGGTTTTAATCTAACTAAATCCTGTTGCTTTTAGTTAGTAGCAAGCTCAATGGCTTCAGCCGCTAAACGGGTAATTTCATCCCAGTTTTCCGCTTCTACCAGATTCGCTGCACACATCCATGAACCGCCTACACAACCTACGTTAGGTAAGCTGTAGTAGTTTTTCACATTCTTCTGACTGACACCGCCGGTTGGGCAGAACAGAATTTGTGGAATTGGGGCACCAATTGATTTCAGCATGGGTACACCGCCAGCCGCTTCAGCCGGGAAGAACTTCATCGCGGTAATGCCACGCTCTAATAAGCGCATGGCTTCACTAGGATTGGCTACGCCCGGTAATAAAGGCACACCGGTTTTTAATGCGGCTTCAATCAAGGTATCTGTGGTACCAGGACTGACAATAAATTCTGCACCCGCATCAATCGCTGCATTTAACGTTTCGATGTTGATAATGGTCCCAGCACCGACAATCGCATCTGGCACTTCAGCTTTAATACGACGGATGGATTCCAGCGCTGCATCAGTGCGCAGCGTGATCTCCAATACTTTCAGACCACCTTTGACCAACGCATTGGCCAAAGGCACTGCATGTTCAACATTATTAATAACCATCACCGGGACAATCGGTGAAACTTGCATAATTTCGTGAATCGTTTTGCTCATAAAAAATAGATATCCCTAATTCTGGTGAAGATTATTCAACGTTGAACATATTGATAGCGCCTTCTTCAGCTGAAGATACGCCTGCCCGGAAACTGTCAAACAATTCGCGACCACTACCGTAATGATGTTCAGTATTGGCCATCATGCAAGACAGACGAGCATTAAACTCTTCATCATCTACCAGCACATTCATAATGCCTCTTTCGGTATCGAGATGAATAATATCGCCATCTTTGATTCGGGTCAGTGGACCACCTTCTGCAGATTCAGGACACATTTGAATGGCAGACGGGACTTTACCTGACGCACCAGACATACGACCGTCAGTGACCAACGCCACTTTAAATCCACGATCCTGTAATACGCCCAGCGGTGAACTGAGTTTATGCAGTTCCGGCATACCATTGGATTTTGGTCCCTGGAATCGTAAGACCACGATAACGTCTCTTTCCAGTTCGCCATTTTTGAATGCAGCAACGGCATCGTCCTGATCATCAAATACCAGAGCAGGTGCCTCTACAACACGATGCTCAACATCTACCGCAGAAACTTTCGATACGCCACGTCCCAGATTACCTTTAATCAGATGTACACCACCTGACTTGGCAAACGGTTGTTCAACTGTGCCAATAACTTCTTTATCCAGGGATTCTTTAGGACCTTCCTGCCAAATCAGTTTGCCATCAATGATTTTTGGCTCCTGACTGTATTGTTTCAAGCCTTTTTCATTACCAACCGTAATGATGTCTTCGTGTAACAAGCCCTGAGATAATAATTCCTGAATTAATACGCCCATGCCACCAGCTGCCTGGAAGTGATTCACATCGGCACTGCCGTTTGGATAGACTCGGCTTAATAAAGGAATGATTTGTGACAGACGATCAAAATCGTCCCAGTTGATTAAGATACCGGCAGCCCGGGCTACTGCAACAATGTGCATGGTGTGGTTGGTTGAACCACCCGTTGCCAGCAGGCCAATAATCGCATTAAGAATTGCTTTTTCATCGATCATATGACCGATTGGACGGTAATCGTTACCCAGTGCGGTAAATTTCAATACCTGACGGGCTGCTTCTTTCGTTAATTCGTCACGTAATGGGGTATTAGGATTGATAAACGTACCACCCGGCAAATGCAGCCCCATGATTTCAACCATCATCTGGTTGCTGTTGGCCGTACCGTAGAAAGTACAGGTACCAGGACTATGGTAAGACTCTGACTCTGCTTTAAGCAGTTCTTCGCGACCTACTTTGCCTTCAGCAAACAATTGGCGGATACGAACTTTTTCTTTATTCGGCAGACCACTTGGCATCGGACCTGCCGGCACAAAGATGGTCGGCAAATGACCGAAGCTTAACGCCCCGATCAACAAGCCAGGTACGATCTTGTCACAGACACCCAGCATCATTGCGGCATCAAACATATTATGACTTAGACCGACAGCTGTGGACATTGCGATGACATCACGGCTGAACAGCGACAGATCCATACCCGGATAACCCTGAGTAATACCATCACACATCGCCGGTACACCGCCAGCAAACTGGGCAACCCCACCAGCTTCGTTGGCAGCTTCTTTGATAAGTGGCGGAAAGTCCTTATAAGGTTGATGTGCAGAAAGCATATCGTTATAAGCTGAAATAATGCCGATATTGGCTTTTTTGTCACCAGCCAGATCACTTTTTTCAGTTGCTGCACAGGCAGCAAAACCATGAGCCAGATTACCACAGCCAAGCGTCAGACGATGAGGACCCTGCCCTGCAGCTTCGTCAACACGAGCAAGATAAGCCGTGCGAGTTTTTTTACTTCTTTCGATCACTTCGTTGGTGAGCGAGTCTAAAACTGGATGAACCATAAAGTTAAGTCTCTCTTTCGTTTACTTGTACTATCGAAGTAGCGGGATTTGAGGCCGCTTGATTGCAGCGGCGTTTATCCATCAGATCTAATATTCAGACAGCGCATTATAGTCCTTATCACTCTTTTTCGCACTGTTTCTGGGCTTATGTCATCTTAATGCTCAAATACCTGCTTTTGGTTTTATTGTTGCCGTACCGCATCAATCGCAGAAAAATACTGGGTTAGCTGTTTAATGATTTGTCATTTATGGGACAACTTCCCAACGCTAAAATCTGCACATAGTTGGTATTTAGAACATCAATTTTTGCAAACTGCGGCAGTTAAATGCATCGCCATAAGGATTTTCCAGTAGTGCTTCGGTATGATGTCACGCTGTTTTTCATCGACATATCGATGAGTTACCACTTAATTGAAAGGTGAATTCAATGACCGAAGGTAAACGCCTCCGTCAGGTAAAAAGCTTTGTGAAACGTGAGGGTCGCTTAACCCCTGGTCAACAAAAAGCACTGGATGTTTTATGGCCAAAGTTTGGTATTGAAGCCGATAACCAACCTATTGATATGCAAGCGCTGTTTGGGCGTAACGCTCCAGTGGTGTTTGAAATCGGATTTGGTAATGGTGCTTCGTTGATTGAAATGGCCATCCACCAACCAGAGAACGACTTCATTGGCGTGGAGGTCCATCGACCAGGTGTGGGGCAACTGTTAAAAGCTATCGAAGAAAATAATTTAACTAATGTGCGGGTGGCATGCACGGATGCCGTGGAATTACTCAAAAATCAGGTTGCGGATAATACTCTGCATCGCGTGCAACTATATTTTCCGGATCCCTGGCATAAAAAACGTCATCATAAACGTCGAATTATCCAGCCAGCCTTTGTTAACGTCCTGGCACAAAAAATACAGTCGGGCGGTTTTCTGCATATGGCAACAGACTGGCAGGATT
>NZ_DFTU01000093.1:15205-16301 GCF_002379485.1 Methylophaga sp. UBA4204
ATGGCAACAGACTGGCAGGATTATGCAGAACAAATGTTGCAGGATCTGTCGGCAAGTCATGATTTTATCAACACCAGCATATCAGGTGATTATATTCCGCGGCCGGAGTACCGTCCCTTAACCAAGTTTGAACAGCGAGGCCATCGACTGGGACATGGAGTATGGGATTTATTATTTCAGCGTCGATAATTGTTACAAACTTGCTTCATTTGCATGCATAAGCTAGTTTTGCCTTAATTAACAACTAATCACTTACCAGGTAACGCTGCCATGACCATGTCCCGTACAACCCAATTTGGTTTTTATCTTTTATTAGGGGCAGCCAGTAATTCTGCAGCCGCAGCGGGCTATGCCCTGATAGAACAAAGCATTACGGGGTTGGGACGCGCCTTTTCAGGTAGTGCTGCAGTGGCGGATGATGCCAGTACAATTTTTTTCAATCCGGCTGGCATGACAAGTTTATCCCGTAAAGAAATGAATATGGGGCTCAATCTGATCGCACCCCGGGCAGAATTCTCCGATCGCGGTTCTAATGCCAATGGCACACCATTAACCGGTGGTGATGGCAGCAATGCCGGTGAACTGGCTGCAGTTCCTAATTTTTATTATGCTCACCCGTTAAATGACAAGACTGTCGTAGGAATTGGTGTGGGCGCGCCCTTCGGTCTGGTGACCGATTATGGCGATAGCTGGCAGGGGCGTTATCATGCGATTCGTTCGGATCTGCTTACGGTTAATATTAATCCCAGCATCGCTTTTAAAACTACCGAAAAACTCTCGTTAGGGTTTGGTATCAACCTTCAATATATAGATTTGGAACTAAGTCAGGCAGCGAATTTTGGTGCTTTTACGGGTGCACCTCAACAAAATGATGGTCGAGTACGTTTAACTGCAGATGATTGGAGCTGGGGATACAACCTCGGTATGACTTATCAGTTTACTGAAGCAACGCGTCTGGGCATTAGTTATCGTTCAAAAATAACCCATGATTTGACTGGTGATGGGGAGTTTCGTATCCCAGAGAATTTTAGCGCTGCTGCTGCCGCCTCAGGTATTCGGGATGGAAACATTGGTGGCCGGGTAACCTTGCCTGAAT
>NZ_DFTU01000093.1:16393-22375 GCF_002379485.1 Methylophaga sp. UBA4204
CCTTGCCTGAATCGGCATCCATCGCTCTGATTCACCAATTAAATTCACAGTGGTCCGTTATGGCCGATGCCAGTTGGACACGTTGGAGTCGCTTTGAAGAATTACGTATTAATTCTGATGTGAGGTCATTAAATTCTGTTAAAGAAGAAGACTGGGAAAATTCCATGCGCTATGGGCTTGGCGTGGAATATAAAGCTAATGACCGTTGGTCCTGGCGCGCTGGCGTCGCCTATGATGAAACACCGATTCCCAATGCACAACGTCGAACACCCCGTATTCCGGACAGTGATCGTACCTGGTTAGCTTTGGGGGCAAGTTATCACTACAGCGAAAATATAATTTTGGATGCTGCCTATTCGCACATATTTATGAAAGATACCAGCATCGATGATACTGATTCAAATGGAAATCAGTTACTAGGAAGTTATAAAAATTCAGTTGATATCGTCGGCGTTCAATTACGCTGGCTCTTTGATTAATTATGTCCGCTGCTCATGATTACATTTCTCCGGATCAGGCTCGGACGCTGTACGGCTTAGCTTGTGAACGGATAAAAAGAAGTCCTGATAAAGATGCCTATGGCTTTTTTGATAATGATAAGAAAAGCTGGGAAAGTTTAACTTGGCAACAGGTTGCTGACGAAATAACCCACTGGCAACAAGCGCTGCAACAGGAAAATCTGCGTAAGGGTGATCGGGTTGCAATCAATTTACGTAATAGCAAAGAGTGGATATTTTTCGATCTGGCAGCCTTAAGTCTGGGGCTGGTAGTGGTGCCACTTTACCCCGATGACCGGCCGGATAACGTTGCGTATATATTACAGGATGCTGATGTACGTTTATTGTTAGTAAACAGCTCCAGACAATGGTCAGCCATTCAAGCCGTATTACCCGAAGAACATTCTGTCAAACGAGTGCTGCTGTTCCATGATGAATCGACAACAGATAACGAATCCTCCACGATATCGCTGCAGAACTGGCTTGATACAGCTTTTTCTGCTGAGTTGAAACTACCCCACTGTGCACCAGAACAATTGGCATCGATTATCTATACTTCTGGCACCACTGGCCGATCTAAAGGGGTCATGCTCAGCCATCATAATATGTTGTCGGTGGCCTATGGTTCGTTGCAGTTTTTTGAAATCCTGCCTGATGATATTTTCTTGTCCTTTTTACCACTATCACACACATTGGAACGAACTGGCGGCTATTATCTGCCGATGATGGCTGGTTCAAAAGTAGTTTTCTCTCGCAGTATTCCCCTGCTTGCTGACGATATGCGGCAAGTCCAACCCACCATCATGATTGCTGTGCCCAGAATTTTCGAGCGGATTTATGATCGGGTTCATAAACAACTTGCTGAAGGCAGCTGGCTTAAACGTCGAATTTTCAAACTGGCGGTGAAGGTCGGTTGGAAACGCTTTCAGTACCAACAGGGTCGGAAATATTGGTCGCCATCTCTGCTGTTATGGCCATTGCTGCATAAACTGGTTGTGAGCAAATTTCATCAGCGTCTTGGCGGCAAACTGCGTTTAGCTGTCAGTGGTGGTGCTGCTTTACCCACCCACGCCGCTAAATTGTTTATTGGATTGGATTTAGTTCTGCTGCAGGGTTATGGCCTGACTGAGACCAGTCCGGTGATTAGTGTTAATGAACCTTCCAGTAATGATCCTGGCAGCGTAGGACGCGCTATTCAGGGTGTAGAAGTCCGTATTGGCAAGGATGAAGAGCTTGAGGTAAAAGGTCCGGGCAATATGCTGGGCTATTGGAATAATCATAAAGCAACGGCACAGACGATTGATGCTGATGGCTGGCTGCATACCGGTGATAAAGCCCACATCAGCGAAAGCGGACATATTTATATTATTGGCCGAATCAAAGATATTCTGGTGCTCAATAATGGCGAAAAAGTCCCGCCTGCCGATATTGAAGCCGCCATAGTCAGCAATGGCCTGATTGATCAGGCGTTAGTCGTTGGTGAAGGGCAACCTTATTTGGCCGCTTTACTGGTGATTAATGGCGAAAGCTGGCCGCAGATTGCGCAGCAACTCGGTTTGGATCCCTTGCAGAATGAAAGTCTTGGCTCAAAAGTTTTACAGCAGCATTTTGTCCGCTTACTCAGACAGTGGTTATTTGAATTTCCGGCCTATGCCAGGATTCGGCGAGTACATCTGACTTTGCAACCCTGGACGATTGAAAATGGTTTGCTGACGCCTACTTTAAAAGTTAAACGTGCGCTGGTTGAGCAAAGGTATGATAAGGAAATTAAGGCCCTGTATCACGACACCTCAAGCTGAGGCAGATAACGGCTCATTAATGAAATCTGGGATATGCCGCATGATGGCTTCTACTGTGTGGAATGAGCCAAAAATTAAGATACGGTCCCCTTCACTAGCATTAGCTAAAGCCAAATCATAGGCCTGTTCCACTACTTCACTGGTATGAATGCGATCATTGGAAATTTTACCTTGCAGGCCAGTTGCCAAATCTTCTGCAGACTGCCCTCTGCTTCCATTTAAGCCACCAAGAAACCAATTATCTATCACTGGAATCAAGGCATCAAAAACCGCTTGGCTGTCTTTATCACGCAACATGGCGATCACCGCATGGGTTTTGCCATGACAAGGAATTTCCGTTAATAGTTTTGCCAGATTTTCAGCACCCTGTTGATTATGTGTTACATCAAAAATATGGGTAACGGGTCCATCAATCATCTGAAACCGGCCAGCGAGTCTGACGTGAGCCAACCCATCACGGATGGCTGTTTCATTGATTTTTCCCATTCCGGAATCTTTCAGCAGGCTGATGACCTGTAGCACAGCCGCGCTGTTCTGAATCTGATAACACCCCAGTAAGGCCGGCATCGGTAATCCCGTGAACTGATAATCGGCATTTTGCCAATGCCATACATTTTTATCAGATTGAGCATTGAAATCTTTGCCAGCAATATACGCTGGCGAGCTTAATTTCTGAGCGCTCTCAATAACGGTGACTGGCGGAGAATGTTCACTGCAGACGACAGGGTTGTTTGCCCGCATTATGCCGGCTTTTTCAATACCAATCTTTTCCCGGGTATCGCCAAGCCAAACTGTATGATCCAGACCTATCGGCGTAATCAGCGCAATATCGGCGTCAAACAGATTCACCGCATCAAGCCGTCCGCCCATACCAACTTCCAAAATCGCGATATCAATATTCTGTCTACAGAAGATATCTGCTGCAGCGAGCGTGGCAAATTCGAAATAGCTCAGAGAAATGTCACCACGTGCGGTATCAACCCGCTCGAAAGCTTCACATATCTGTTGATCAGTCGCCGTTTGACCATCAACTAAGATGCGTTCGTTATAACGCAACAGATGTGGCGAAGTGTAACAGGCTGTTCGATAGCCGGCAGCTGAGAGTATAGAGGCCAATAATGCAACAGAAGAGCCTTTACCGTTGGTGCCGGCAACCGTCACCACCCGAAAAGGCAGTCTGTTGTCGTCATACATCTGCTGCCAGACAGCACGCACCCGATCCAAGCCGGGATCTATCTCAGTAAAATGTAGCTTTTCCTGCCATGCCAGCCACTGTGGCAAGCTATTAAATCGCATAAACTATGGTTTAAACAGCAATACGATTTTGCATCATGGTTAACAGATTATTCAGACGATCGCGCATTTCACGGCGATCAATAATCATGTCGATGGCACCATGTTCCAGCAAAAACTCACTGCGTTGGAAACCTTCAGGTAATTTTTCACGAACGGTCTGTTCGATAACGCGTGGACCAGCGAAACCAATTAAAGCTTTTGGTTCAGCCACATTAACATCACCAAGCATTGCCAGACTGGCTGAAACACCACCCATGGTGGGATCGGTCATCACCGAAATAAACGGGATGCCAGCCTCTTCAAGCTGTGATAAAACAGCACTTGTTTTAGCCATCTGCATCAGTGAAAACAAGCCTTCCTGCATGCGCGCTCCACCACTGGCGGAAAAACATATCAACGGAAGTTTCTTGGCCAAGGCAACCTTTGCAGCTCGGACAAACTTTTCACCGACCACGGAGCCCATTGAACCACCCATAAAACCAAAATCAAACGCAACCACCACAACAGGTAAGCCTTTAAGCGTGCCTTGCATGGCTAAAAGTGCATCGTTCTCACCGGTATTTTTTTGTGCCTGGGTAATACGATCACGATAACGTTTACTGTCTTTGAATTTAAGAGTGTCGACAGGTTTAACTTCGGTACCAATTTCCTGGCGATTATCTTCATCCAGAAAACTTTTCAGTCGATCACGGGCATTTATCCGTTGATGGTGATCACATTTGGGACATACCATCTGGTTACGCTCAAGCTCAGCCCGATAAAGCACATTGTCACATGCTGGACACTTGCACCAGACACCTTCAGGTACCGAGCGGCTGCGGCCACTGGTGCGGATTTTCGATGGAAGTAATCTTTCAAACCAACTCATTTTGTCACCTTATCGCTTATTAGGCCGAGACGCTGGCTAAATCACGCGCATTAATTGCATGACGCATTTCAGCTAACAGACTTGCTACTGCTGCGGGTAATTCCTGTGGACGATTGGAATGTTCTTCTATGCAACGTACCAAAGTACTGCCCACGACAACAGCATCAGCTACTTCCGCGACAGCTGCGGCTGAGCGGCCATCTCTGATACCAAAACCCACACCAACCGGTAACGAAGTGTATTTACGAATTTCTTCCAGTTTGGCGGTTACTTCATTAATTTCCAATGCGGCAGCACCTGTCACACCTTTGATCGAAACATAGTAAATAAAGCCTTTGGCATGTTGGGCGATTTTCTGCATACGCTCTGCCGATGTCGTTGGCGCAACCAGGAAAATCGTATCAATATCATGCCCGTCCATCAGCCGCAGGAATTCATCAGACTCTTCTGGTGGCATATCAACAGTCAATACCCCATCCACCCCGACAGCCTGGGCTTTTTTGGCGAATTTTTCATAACCCATTGCTTCAAGAGGATTGGCATATCCCATCAACACAAGTGGCGTATGGTTATTTTTCTCTCTGAACTGTTTTACCATATCCAGAATTGAATCCAGCGTGACATCATTTTTCAACGCCCGTTCACAGGCTTTTTGGATTACAGGACCATCCGACATGGGATCAGAGAAAGGCACACCCAGTTCGATAATATCGGCACCGGCATCCACCAAAGCATGTAACAGTGGAACGGTTACCCATGGTTCAGGATCACCTGCAGTCACATAAGGGATTAAAGCAGTTTGCCCATCTGCCTGAAGATTTTTAAAACATTCTTTAATACGACTCATTTTATATTCCTCAGAAATTCAGACCAGCCATGGCTGCAACCGTGTGCATGTCTTTATCACCACGCCCTGAAACATTAATAAGAATACTTTGATCCGCTGACATCGTTGGGGCTAATTTTGAAACGTAAGCCAGTGCATGGCTGGTTTCCAGAGCCGGAATAATGCCTTCAGTGCGTGTCAGTTCATGGAAAGCATCAAGGGCCTCAGTATCCGTAACAGTAACGTATTGTGCGCGGCCGATATCTTTCAACCAAGCATGTTCAGGACCAACACCAGGATAGTCCAGTCCGGCTGAAATGGAATGGGTTTCGGTAATTTGTCCCGCAGCGTCCTGAATAAGGTAAGTGCGATTGCCGTGCAATACGCCGGGAGTTCCGGCAGAAAGTGGAGCTGAGTGCTGCCCTGTCTGCAGACCATGACCAGCACCCTCTACGCCAATCATTGCAACGGATTCATCTTCAATAAATGGGTAGAACAGGCCAATTGCATTCGACCCTCCACCGATACAGGCAACCAGTGTATCGGGTAGTTTGCCAGTGGTATTGATCATTTGCTGACGGGCTTCACGACCAATAACTGATTGGAAGTCCCGCACCATTGCTGGATAAGGATGAGGGCCGGCAACCGTACCGATAATATAAAAGGTGTCATCCACATTGGTAACCCAGTCACGCA
>NZ_DFTU01000093.1:22487-22933 GCF_002379485.1 Methylophaga sp. UBA4204
ACCCAGTCACGCAAGGCTTCATTCAATGCATCTTTGAGCGTTTTTGAGCCAGACTGAACCGGCACTACTTCTGCCCCTAAAAGCTTCATTCGGTAAACGTTCATAGCCTGACGCTCAACATCTTCCGCGCCCATGTAAACCACACATTCCATACCTAAGCGGGCAGCTACTGTAGCGGTCGCTACACCGTGCTGCCCCGCACCTGTTTCAGCGATAATACGGGTTTTACCCATACGCTTAGCCAGCAAAGCCTGACCAATCGTATTGTTAACTTTATGGGCGCCGGTATGATTGAGATCTTCGCGCTTGAGATAGATCTGGGCTCCCCCCAGTTTCTTTGTCCAGTTTTCGGCATGATATATAGGTGATGGACGGCCTACAAAGTCGGCCAGATCTTTATCCATTTCAGCTTGGAAGTTTGGATCATTTTTAT
Source organism: Methylophaga sp. UBA4204 (assembly GCF_002379485.1). NCBI lineage: Bacteria > Pseudomonadati > Pseudomonadota > Gammaproteobacteria > Thiotrichales > Piscirickettsiaceae > Methylophaga > Methylophaga sp. UBA4204. The sequence goes on from NZ_DFTU01000093.1 coordinate 22,921, forward strand.
ACTGTTTATAGGC
>NZ_DFTU01000093.1:23056-23282 GCF_002379485.1 Methylophaga sp. UBA4204
TCATTTTTATACTGTTTATAGGCCTCTTCCAGCTCATAAATAGCACCCATCAAGGTTTCGCCAACAAAGCGTCCACCATAAGGTCCAAAATGACCTAATTCATCCGGGTAGTTTTTAAAATAGTCATCAATCTGTATATCAGGCATTTGCCACCTCTCGCATGAATGCGCTTATTTTATTATTACTTTTAAGTCCTTTCGACTCTTCTACACCGCCGCTTACATCC
>NZ_DFTU01000093.1:23429-24056 GCF_002379485.1 Methylophaga sp. UBA4204
CCGCCGCTTACATCCACTGCATAAGGCGAGACCTGCTGAATAGCTTCTGCAACGTTTTCAGTTGTCAGACCACCCGCTAATATCAGCGGCTTGCTAACTGCAGTAATCATGGACCAGTCAAAGGTCTGTCCGGTTCCCCCCGGCACCCCATGTTGATAGCTATCCAGCAATAAGGCTGAAGCTTCAGCAAAATGCTCATCAGCCTGTATTAAATCACTTGCAGTCTGCATTCGTACCGCTTTGATGTACGGCATATTGAATTGAGCACAATATTCAGCGGATTCATTGCCATGAAATTGCAACAAACTTAATGGAACCTGCTCAAGTGTTTGCCGCACTTTCTCTGCCGTTGCATTCACAAATAAACCAACAGCAGATACAAATGGTGGCAACTGCGCAGTAATTGCGGCAGCCTGTGCCATTGTCACAGCGCGAGGACTTGGTTCATAAAAAACCAACCCGATAGCATCCGCCCCGCTTTTTACAGCAAATTCAGCATCTTGACGACGCGTAATGCCACATATTTTAACGCGGGTTCTCATTTGGGATTATCAGCTTTCCAGAAGTTACTACAGTACTTTACCAGAGCACTGGAAAACCTGACACTGTTGGCAGGAAAAATTCATG
>NZ_DFTU01000093.1:24139-36063 GCF_002379485.1 Methylophaga sp. UBA4204
CTTGGCAGGAAAAATTCATCCGGATAAACGACATCTGTCAGGTACAGACCTTGAGGTGGGGCGGTAACACCCGCCATGTTACGGTCCTGACTTTGTAGAACATGTTGAGCCCATTCGACAGGTCTCTTGCCCTCCCCAACAGGAACCAATACGCCCATCAGATTACGCACCATGTGATGCAAAAAAGAACGGGCTTCAACATCCACAGCAATGCAATCATCACGACGAGTGACAATCAATTTATCAAGGGTCTTTATCGGACTTTTGGCCTGACATTCCTGTGCCCGAAATGCTGAAAAATCATGCTGGCCAAGCAGGCTATTAGCAGCCAATTGCATCTGGTGTTCATCAAGCTTTTTATATACCCACCACATCCGTTGATGATGCACACTGGAACGGCTGTCACGATTGAGTATTAAATAACGATAGCGACGTTTTATTGCACTGAACCTGGCGTTAAAGTTTTCTGAAACCGGTTTTACCCATTTAATACTGATATCGTGGGGTAAGTTGGAATTCAATCCCAATAGCCAGTTTCGTTCTTGCCGAATAGCCTCGGTATCAAAATGCACCACCTGATTTAATGCATGCACCCCAGTATCAGTGCGGCCGGCAGCGAACACTTCTGTCGGTGTATTGGCGATAAGCGATACGGCTTTCTGCAATTCGCCCTGAACAGTCCGTTGTTTTGGCTGAAACTGCCACCCATGAAAATTACTGCCGTCATACTCGACACTTAACGCTAACCTCACCTTAGCGCTCGTTAAGACAAATTGTCGAGCAGTTCCTGTGCTCGTTTTTTCTGTTCATCCGTACCCTGCTCAAGGACTTCTTCGAGGATACCTCTTGCGCCTTCAGGATCACCCATATCGGAATAGGCTGCTGCCAAATCCAGTTTGGTTTCAGATTCATCGATTGAGTCGAAATCACTGAGATCGAAATCAAGTTCATCATCATCAACACTGCTATCCAGATTCAGATAATCTTCTATAACATCAACTTCTTCAGTTTCTGTCGGTTCTGCAGTTTCAAAATTAGTGAGATCCAGTTCATCAGCATCTAAAGAATCTACAGATAAAACCTCATCAGGTTGCTGGTCTGAAGCATCGTCTGTCTCATCAATATTCAAGTCCAGAACATCGGGGGCAGAGGAATCCGGTTGCAACACATTATCCTGTTCAAAATCTATTCGCAGATCATCATCTTCAGGATAAGTATCAATTTCAGATTGTTCTGATTGTTCCAGCTCAGTTGCTGAGTCTTTGTCTGCAGATGTACTGCTATCAAACTGCAACAAATCCTCTTCATCACGTTGGTAGACTTCTTCAGCCTTGGAAATAGTGGTTGACTCGGTTTTGTAATCATCCAGATTGAAATCTATATGATCCGACTCCTCAGGCTCAGAGGATGTCTCCATCACTTCTTCTTCGGCATCAACATCGATTTTTGGCTCATCCTCAGTATCAAAAGTGGTTTGCACTTCCTCGATGGATTCTTCAATAGCAGCCTCAGCCTCATCAGAGGGTTCAGCAAATAAAGGATTATGAGGTAATAGCTGAGCGCCCCAGCTTCTTACCTCAGGCCACTGCGGATCGGTTTCACCAATACTTGAGGTGTTCAATAATGCAATGAAGTCTGCAGATTTTTGTTGCTTGTAATAAATGAATAATAATTTTGCAGCAATTTCCTTATCATCCGGTGCCTGCCGATAAGCTTGTTCAAGTGCGGTTGCTGCTTGTACATAATCGGCATAACCAACAAACATATCAGCTTGTTCGACCAGTTCATCAACTGATTTGGTTTGGCTTTCGGTTGTTGCCTCTTTCTCTTCTGCAACCGGGGTGACAATATTTACACTACCGGTTTCAGCTGTCGTGGTGGCCGGTTTGTTTTTGTTAATTTTACTGACAGCATCATCCCAACTGACTTCACGCTGACCACGGCGGAGAATCATCCAGATAATCAAAAGCAACAATAAGATTGCCAGTAATGATTCAACCTTATGTGCTATGACAAAAGCTTGAACCCGCTGGTAAAGAGAGTCCAGCTGTTGCTGGTCTAAATTCAGTTCCTGAGCAGCTTCAACTATCGCAGCATCAACCTCTGCAGCAGCTGTTTCCAGTTCTGCTGGTTCTGCTGTATTTTCATCCAACTCAGCAACAATCAGTTCGGGAGATTCAGCATTGGTGACAGATTCGAATTCTGTCGGCTCCTCAGCGACATTTTCGTTGCTTTCTGTTGATGACGGTTCTTCTTCAGTTGACGTTGCATCTGTTTCATCATTAGCAATATCAATCGGTTGCCATTCATTATCATCAGTATCAAGATTAGTTGGATATTCAGCTGCATTGTTCTGACTAGTATTATTGTCACTGTCATTTAATGCTTCGCTTTCAGCCTCACTATTTTCCAGAATGGTGTTTGCTTCATCTACCAGTGTCGCTAAATCCATCTGGGTTTCGTCTTGTTCGAGCAAGCTTTGCAGTCTTGCCATATCCGCATCTTTAAGCGAAATAAGACGACGCATAGTATCCAGTTGACGTTCCATCGCGTCCATACGATTTTTGAAATCAATGTTTTCCTGGGTTTGTGACTCTATGGTTTCCTGGGCAAGCGTTAATTGTTCACTGATGCGCTGTAAGTCAGGATCACCATTAATTTCCGGATCTGCCTCCAGCAAACTGTTTTCCGTTGCAGCAATTAACTTTAAGCGTGCACTCTCAGCATCTGACAGTGTTTCATCGCTCTCTGTTAAGCTTGATTGATCTTCAGCGTCGTTTGGCGCTTCGGTTTCTGGTTCAATTTCATTATTTTCTGCTGCTGCAATATTTTCCGATGTGGAAACTTCATCAACGGTGGCTGCAGGAGAAGCAGTCTGAGCAAGACTGCGTTGTTGCCAGTCGAGATTTTGCCTGTCTACAGCAGCTTTGGCTTCACTGGCAGAAAGGCGGGTAATTTCTTCTGTAGCAGGAATTTTAAGTGTGCTGTCTGCGTAAAGACTGTTCACATTGTTTTGCTGAAATGCCCTAGGATTCGCATTAAGCAAACCAATCATCATCTGCTGCATCGTAATATCGTCTGAGGGCCGTGTCCTCTCGGCGATGCTCCATAAGGTATCGCGTGACTGAACGTTATATTGCGTCAAGCGATCAGATGTATAGGCTGACTGATTTGAAGATGTTGTGCGAGGAGCAGCAGGAACCGTTGATTGAGTATTCGGTGCGCGTGGTGAATCCACAGTGCCACGACCGCGGTACAGCTCTTTAGGTGGATCCAGCAGCACCATATATTCGCGAAGTAATTTTCCCTGACCAGTGGTTGCGGCCAGTAAAAATCCCAGAAATGGTTCTTTGATGGGTATATCAGAAGTGACCAAAATTCGGGTGGAATCACTTTCTTCAATAACTTCAAAATTCAGCTGGGTTAATAAAAAACTGCGTTCCAGTCCTGCTCTTTCAAAATCCTGGGATGAACCCAATCTGACCTCAAGATTACCCTGCTCATCATCCTGAAGTGCATTGACCTCAATCTCTGCCCTGAAAGGTTCATTCAAGGCAGAGTATAAAGTTATCTGACCAAGGCCAAACGCATGACCCGGTAAGGGAGTTAATAAACCAAGTGCCGCAGCTACCGACAAACTGGTCAACGTTTTCTGTTTCATTTAACTCCCCTTCCTTGACAATCTCAGCAATGCCTAGAGGTATCTATCTACCAGAAGTTCAGCAATTTGCACACTGTTTAGTGCCGCACCTTTACGAACATTGTCTGAAACAACCCATAAATTCAAACCGTTTGGATGTGAAATATCTTCACGGATTCGCCCTATATATACAGGATCCTGACCAGAGGAATCTGTGACAGCTGTTGGATAACCACCATCTTTGTGTTCATCAATCACGACGATGCCATCAAACGCTGATAGCAGCTCTCTGGCTTTTTCAGCAGTGATCTTGTCACGGGTTTCGATATGAATGGCTTCAGAATGACCATAAAAGACAGGCACCCGGACCGCGGTTGGATTGACCTGTATTGACTCATCACCGAGGATTTTGCGAGTTTCCCAAACCATTTTCATTTCTTCTTTGGTATAACCGTTATCCATAAAAACATCGATTTGAGGAATCACATTAAAGGCAATTTGTTTAGGATAAACTTCAGCTTCCACCGGGCGACCATTCAAAAGAGCAGCAGTTTGTTTGGCCAGCTCATCCATTGCAGGTTTTCCACTTCCCGATACCGCCTGGTAGGTGCAAACGTTAATACGAGTAATCCCCACAGCATCGTAAATGGGTTTTAACGCCACCAGCATTTGAATGGTAGAGCAATTCGGATTAGCGATAATGCCACGTTTTTTATAACCGGCCACCGCATCTGGATTCACCTCAGGCACGATCAGTGGAACATCATCGTCATAACGAAACTGTGAGGTATTATCGATAACAATACAGCCTGCAGCAGCCGCTTTTGGCGCATAGATTTCAGAAACACTGGCCCCAGGAGAAAACAAGCCTATCTGTACTTTGGAAAAATCAAACTCGGCCAAATCTTCAACCATTATCGATTTATTACCAAACTGAACAGTTGAGCCAGCTGAACGCTCACTGGCCAATGCATACACTTTACCTACCGGAAAATTCCGCTTATGCAGGATATCCAGCATCGTTTCACCAACCGCACCAGTAGCACCTACAACAGCAACATCAATTTGTTTAGTCACATTTCACCTAAATTCTTTTGTTACAGCGCTGCCACAACGGCATCGCCCATTTCAGCAGTGGTCACGCGAGTCATTCCCGCGGAGAAAATATCTGCTGTCCTTAAACCTTGATCCAGAACTTTACTTACGGCAGCTTCAATACGATCTGCAAAAGCCGGCTGATCAAGGGTGTAACGTAACATCATAGCAGCTGACAAAATCGTTGCCAGTGGATTAGCAATGTTCTGACCAGCAATATCAGGGGCTGAACCGTGAATAGGTTCATACATTCCCTTGCCGTTTTCATCTAGCGACGCAGAGGGCAACATACCAATCGAACCGGTCAGCATTGACGCACAATCTGACAAAATATCGCCAAACATATTGGTGGTCACCATAACGTCAAACTGCTTTGGTGCTCGCACTAGCTGCATTGCAGCATTATCAACATACATATGACTTAGCTCGACATCGGCATAGTCTTTGGACAATGTTGTCATCGTCTCACGCCACAACTCGGTGCATTCCAATACATTGGCTTTGTCCACCGAACAAACACGACTTTGCCGTTTACGTGCAATATCAAATGCCACGCGTCCAATACGATTAATTTCACTTTCGCGATACACCAGTGTGTTGTAGCCTTCTTTCTCGCCATTATCCAGAGTACGGATCCCTCTGGGCTGACCAAAGTAAATCCCACCCGTTAATTCACGGACAATCATCAAATCCAGACCGGACACAACTTCTGGTTTCAGGGTGGATGCATCTGCTAATTGTGGATATAACAAAGCCGGACGTAAATTAGCAAAAAGGTTTAATTGTGAACGAATACCCAATAAACCTTTTTCCGGACGCACACTGATATCCAGTGCTTCCCATTTATAGCCTCCCACTGCACCTAACAAAATGGCATCTGCCTCTTTGGCCATCTGCAAGGTTTCATCAGGAAGCGGACTGCCGGTTTCATCGTAGGCAGCCCCACCGATCAAACCGTATTCAAGTTCAATCGCCAAACCATCCTGTTTAAAAGCATTTAAAACCTTTACGGCTTCGGCAACAATTTCCGGACCGATTCCATCACCGGCCAATACTGCAATTTTCTTTGTCATGAATGTTATTACTTATAAATGGAAAAAATATTAGGAAAACAGCCACGGCGTTTGTTCACGACGACGGGCCTCGTAAGCTTTGATTTCATCAGTATGCTGCAGGGTCAGACCAATATCATCCAGACCTTCTATCAAACAATGCTTTTTAAAGCTGTCTATTTCGAAATGCAGGACTTCACCATCAGGCAACAAAATGCTCTGTTCTGGCAAATCAACGGTCAATTTATAACCTGGAGTAGCCTCGACCTGATGAAATAGTTTTTCGACCAGCTGTTCATCGAGTTGTATTGTGAGAATGCCATTTTTACTGCTGTTGCTAAAAAAGATATCAGCAAAACTGGGGGCAATAATCACTCGAATACCATAGTCTTCGAGTGCCCAAACAGCATGCTCACGGCTCGATCCACAACCAAAGTTTTCACGTGCCAGTAATATCGTGCCACCCTGATAACGTGGTTGATTCAATTCAAAATCCGGATTCAGCGGACGATCTTTACAATCCTGTCCCGGCTCGCCGTGATCCAAATAACGCCATTCATCAAACAGGTTGGGACCAAAACCACTGCGCTTGATCGATTTCAGAAACTGTTTAGGTATGATGGCATCCGTATCGACGTTTGGTCGATCCAATGGGATCACGATTCCTGTTTCCACGGAAATTTTTTGCATGTTTACCTCTAACTTTCTTATTGTCAGCGCCTTTATACAACCGACTGCATTATTTCTATACGGTCGTCTTTTTTCCAGTAAAAGGCTCTTTTTTTGTTTGTGTGCTTATGTTTCGATGCTATGAATCGTGTCATAACTGATATCAAAAACTTGCAAAATAATACCATTGTTTAGACAGATATATTTTGATGGCAGCAATCTTTTGACGTTCAACGGACTTGTTGAATTTCACTTTCTATTGCATCGTGCTGCTGAATCAAATCATCAATGGACTTGGTGAGCTCGCTGTCCAGCGAACCTTTTAGAACAACAATTTCCACACGACGATTTATTGCCCGATTTTCAATAGAATCATTTGGGGCTAATGGGCGGGTATCAGCATAGCCTTCAAGCACAAAACGTTCAGGTGGAATCGTATTGTACTTAAGCAGTTCGTGAACTACTGAAGTCGCTCTTGAAGTTGATAACTCCCAGTTAGAACGATAACGGGAAGTATTAATCGGAATGTTATCAGTATGTCCTGCCACGGCAATTAGTCCGTCAGTCTGCGTTAATACTTCATTAATTTTTTTCAGGATAGGAACAAAGTCCTGGTTCAAAGTAGCGTCGCCAGAGGGAAAGGAACCACGCTCACGAATTCGGATAACAATACGATTGAGCTGATTCTCTACAACGATCAAACCACGTTCGATTTCTGATTCCAGCGCTTCTTTAAATTCTTCGACTTCCTCGGCGACCTGCTTTGCCTGCGCTTCTGCGACAGCTTCGGCATCCATGGTGATTTTTAACACATCTTTCGTATCATCAGTTGTTTCCTGTCTGACAATATTCAGCGGTGTGGGTTTAGGTTCGCCCGGGCTGAATTCCTGTGCAATGATGCTGGTGCCTTTAGGAATGGCTTCATCCACTACCTCTCGCTGCACACCAAAGGCTTTCTCCAAAGACATAACCACCATTTTATATTTGATGGCATCGATTTCAGCGAACGACAATAACAAAACAAAGAAACACATTAATAACGACATTAAATCGGCAAATGTCGCCATATAGGCAGGCAACCCTTTCTTTTGCTGCTTTTTGAAACTTTGCGTTTCAGACTCACTCATAGAATTCTGCCGTCGTCAGCTGATTAAGCTTCGGCCGGGGCTGGCTCTTCAGCATCCCGTTTTGAAGCCGGAAGATAATTTTTCAGTAACTCTTCCAATACTTTCGGGTTCTGACCTTCCTGAATTCCCATTACGCTCTCAATGATAATACTTTTATTCATCAGCTCTTCATTACTGCGTAAAGCAAGCTTATCGGCTACAGGCAATGCAAACATATTGGCAATCATTGCACCGTATAAGGTTGTCAGTAATGCAATCGCCATCGCTGGACCAATTGATTTCGGATCGGACATATTCGAGAGCATCTGAACCAGACCAACCAGAGTACCGATCATTCCCATCGCCGGAGCGGCATCACCAATTTGCTGGAAAATCTGTTGACCGATGCTATGTCGGTTGACCGTTTCATTCATTTCTGTGTTCAGGGCTTTTCTGACCACAGCCGGCTCATGACCATCAACCAGCATTCGGATACCCAATGCCAAGGCAGGATTTTTAACTTCCTGCCGTTCCAATGCCAACAAACCCTCTTTACGGGCGATACCGGCTAAGACAACCACACTGGCAATAATTTCAGAAGGATCTTCAGATTTATGCAAAAAGGCTTTGGTCGCCGTTTTCATTGAACCAATGAACTGTTTGAGGGTAAAGCGCATCATGACGACGGCAAAGGTGCCACCTACAACTATCATGAAAGAAGGCGTGTTAACAAAGGTGCTCGCCGCTGCCCCAAGAGCAATAGTGGCGATAATCAGACTCCAGGCTATTAAAAAACCCAGTAAAGTAGCCAAATCCACGTGCTTTTCTCCCTGCTCAATTGATACCTGAAGTCGTATAACAATTTTCGCGTTTAATTGTACCGGATGATACGCAAAATCAACAGTATCAAGTATTGACAGCCTGTTGGTGTTTTTTTCGACGATAAATCAAAATAGCTGGCAACATTGCCATGATAAAAATAAACAACAGCAAAATCAGCGGCCAGATGGTCGGTTGATTCCATTTCGACCGCAACTGGTCTCGTAATAGCGGATCAATCCGATGATACTTTAATGTATTGTTTGCCATCAGATTAGGTTTGATATTTTTATTCCACGCGTGGAACAACGTTAACTGTTTGGGATGAAATCCCCATACCCACGGCACATCATGGCGAACAATATCCACCATTTTATCGATAATTTCCTGACGCTCATCACCGTCAGGCATCACCCGCATCTGTTCAAATAACTTATCGAATTCAGGGTTTTGGTAATTGGCGCTGTTTTCACCGTTATGAATAGCTTTGGCATTGGGCCCGTATAAAAGAAACAGAAAATTTTCCGGATCCGGATAATCAGCACTCCAGCCGACTTTGAATATCTGTGTTTGTCCGCGACGCATCTTATCCTGAAAACGATTGTAATCAGTCGACCGAATCACTAATTGGATATTAAGTTTTTGAAACTGTTTGCGCATCCAGTCCAACTGGGCTTTGGCATCCGGTCCAACAGCAGATACATCAAAGTACAGAACTAACGGTTGCCCTGTTTCAGCATCTCGACCATTGGGATATCCGGCATCTGCCAGTAGTTCTCTGGCAAAAGAAATTGGCTTGGTGCGTACCGCGTCATCCCGCCATTCATAAACGTAAGGGTCCAATCCCTCCCGGCCGTCACGATAACCAAAAATTCCCGGAGGGATAGGTCCTTGGGCAGGAATTCCACGTCCGTTAAAGAAAATAGAAACGAATTCCTCCTGATCTATCGCAATAGCAATCGCCTGACGTAGTTTGCGTGCTCGTTCACTGTCTCCACCCACCACTGAATCCAGCATATTAAAACCAATATAATGGGTAGTTGTGCCAACAGCAGCCTGCAAATCAATGCCTTTTTCCATCATATCTTCACTTAGCCCAAACGACCCACCTGAAGAAACCTGGATCGCCTGTTCAAAGCTGTCGGAAGTTAAGCCACTGATATCGTAGTACCCCTGAATGAATTTCCCCCAGTAAGAGGTACTTTCTTTTTCAAGGGTGTAAATGATTTTATCGATAAAGGGCATTGGCAAACCCGCATCATCCAGCAGACCAGCTGCAGCATCACCTGGATTACCTTCACTGGGATAAATTTCACCGTGATAATTAGGATTTTTAACCATCACCATGCGACGGTTAGGATCGTTTTCAATCATTTGATAGGCCCCTGTTCCAATCGGGTACCAGTCTAAGGTGATATTTTTATCTTTTAATACAGTCTGCTGGTAAAACACGTCAGCTTCCCAGGGGATGGGAGCAAAAAATGGCATGGCCAGCCAGTACTTCAACTGGGGATATTGACCATACACGGTAATTTGGAATTGATAATCATCAATTGCTTCCACGCCAGCGATATCTAATTCACGTAAATCAATCGGCTTACCTTGTTGCTGCAGTTTATTGAGAGTGGCGGCAAAATCACCCAAACCGACAATGTGCTCACTCATTAAACCTAAAATGGGTGAATGCACTTCCGGATGTGCCAGCCGTTTAATTTGATATACATAATCAGCGGCTTTTAATTCCCGGGTGGCTTGCTCGGGGAAATCCACAATAGTGTTCAGGTGACTAGAACTCTGTTGATCCAGATCGTGATAGAGCCATTGTCCAGACGCATCCTGAGCAAATGCGGGATGTGGTTGATAGGCGATTCCGGGTCTCAGGGTAATTGTGTAACGTGAAAAAGCGATATTTTCTGCTGTCTGTTGTGCCCCCGTTAATACTTGTTGATTCTTATCTAAAAACACCACTTCAGGCATTTTCGCTGCGTTCAATGGTTCCATTTGATATGGACGTTTGAGGTAATGATATTGAAAGGGCGGCTCATAAATCTGCGCCGTAATGAGACTTTCATTGGCTGAATAAGAACGGGCGGGATCCAGATGTTTTGGCCGCAGCATAAAGGAGCTGTAACTGACCGTTTTTTCACTCTCAGCTGCAGGGTATGGAGAGTTGATAGCCGATATATCACAACCTGTCAGCGATGCAATAACTATCCAGAAGAGCACAACAGAAAATCGGGGCATAATCATCCAACGTTGAAACCAGGCAAATAGGGAGTATAACGGGAATGTAAGCTGCTCGCCTCTTCCAGTACCTGCCAAAATCAGGTAAGTTTATCGGTTTTAAAATTTCTGGAGTACTTCATGGGTTTTCTACAAGGCAAACGGGTATTGATTGTTGGCGTTGCCAGCTCGCGTTCTATCGCCGCCGGTATTGCGCATGCCATGGCACGTGAAGGTGCTGAATTAGCTTTTACTTACCAAAATGACAAACTCAAATCCCGCGTCGAAAAAATCGCTGAAGAATGTGGCTCCAATCCAGCATTAATTTTTCCGTGCGATGTTAGCAGTGATGAGCAAATCAAAGCTGTTTTCGATGATCTGGCCAAACAATGGGATGGCCTGGACAGTATTGTTCACTCGGTCGCATTTGCTCCGCGTGAACAACTGCAAGGCAGTTTTGTTGACAGTGTGACACGTGAAGGTTTTGCCGCTGCACATGATATCAGTGCCTACAGCTTTGCTGCATTGGCGAAAGCCGGTAAAGAATTAATGGCTGGCCGTAATGGTTCATTATTGACATTGAGCTATCTGGGTGCCGAACGGGCTATCGATAATTACAACGTTATGGGTGTCGCAAAAGCCGCTCTGGAAGCCACTGTAAGATATATGGCCTATTCATTAGGGCCGGAAGGCATTCGGGTAAATGCTGTTTCTGCTGGTCCTATAAAAACACTTGCTGCTGCCGGTATTGGCGATTTTGGCAAGATGCTGGCCTATGGCGAACGTAATGCACCATTGCGTCGTAATGTCACGATTGATGAAGTGGGCAATGTAGGTGCTTTCCTGTGCTCCGATCTGGCATCCGGGGTAACCGGCGAAATTACCTATGTTGACGGTGGTTACAATATTGTCGGTATTGGCGATAAGTAATTTTTAACCGATGTTCATCCAGTTAACAAAAACAGGGCTTTCAGCCCTGTTTTTGTTTTAGCACTTATAAATTTGAGGATAGCAGCCCATGCCACACTCACATGCCGTCATATTATTAATTTTGATTATTCTGAGTGCCATCATTGGTGTCTTGTTTGGTTGGTTTTTCGGTGACCTGTCATTACAAATCGGTTGGCTGGGTGATTTATTTCTCAATGCACTAAAAATGATCATTATCCCGTTGATTGTTGCCTCGGTTATCAGCGGTATTGGCGCCCTTGGTGATGTTCGAAAACTGGGCCGTTTAGGTGGTTCCACCCTTCTCTACTATGGTTTTACTACGGCTGTTGCAGTGTTTATTGGCTTGGTAGTGGTTAATATCATCCAGTG
>NZ_DFTU01000093.1:36119-39091 GCF_002379485.1 Methylophaga sp. UBA4204
GTGGTTAATATCATCCAACCCGGTGCAGGAATCGAGCTCGGAGAAGCTACTGTTCCCGAGCGAATTCTGGAAAAACAGGGAACAGGAGCATCAGACATTATTATGTCACTGATCTCGCCAAATCTATTTGCCTCTGCGACTGAAATGCAGTTATTGCCCATTATTGTTTTTGCCATATTGTTTGCGATGGCGCTGACGACGATTGGTGAACGTTCCAAACCTGTATTTGCCGTTTTTGATGGTATTAATGAAGCCATGATGAAGTTGGTGATATGGATTATGTATTTCGCCCCAATCGGCATTTTCGCTTTAATAGCTGCACGCATTGGTCTGGCGGGTGGTGGTGAAGAATTATTCAAAGAGATAGAGGCTGTCGGCTGGCATGTGGTCACCGTTTTAACCGGGTTATTCATCCATTTTTGTTTTCTATTTTTACTACTACAACTAGTTGCTGGCAAAGGCTTAGCGTATTTATTTGGTATGAGTCGAGCTTTGTTTACCGGTTTTGGCACCGCAAGTTCAACAGCCACATTGCCATTAACCATGGAAAATGCCCGCGAAAATAATGTTAGTGATAAAGCCATCAAATTTGTTTTGCCACTGGGCAGCACGGTCAATATGGATGGCACGGCCCTTTATGAAGCTGCCGCGGTGTTATTTATAGCCCAGGCCTACGGCATTGATTTGACGATGACTCAACAGATTATTGTGTTTATTACTGCAACGCTTGCGGCCATTGGTGCTGCAGGAATCCCTGAAGCAGGACTGGTCACCATGGTAATCGTACTTAGTGCGGTAGGTTTGCCCCTGGATGGTATTGCACTGTTACTGGCAGTGGACTGGTTTCTGGATCGATTCCGTACCGTAGTCAATATTTGGGGTGACAGCGTCGGCGCTAAAGTCATTGATACATTAGTTATAAAAAAGGCGCTATAAAGCGCCTTTTTCAATCTGCAATTATGATTAGCGAACTACTCTTCTTCGCTAGATGTTACCCGTGACTCATAAATTTCGATGTCGGCTTCACTGCGTAATGTATTGAGGAATGCTGCCATTTCTACACGGCCGTTCAGTCTGGTCAGGTTAGAGACCAGTCCATCGCGCATTTCAGGCTCTACATCTTCAACTGAGCCCTGTTTCACATCACTTACCGCTATGACAACATAATTGCCGTTATCGGCAGTGAAACCGGCATATTGGGTTGATTCAGCGTTAGGTAATCTAAATGCCTGATCCAGAATTTGTGCGCTGATATCCTGACTATCACGCCCATAATAAGTGGCTGGCTGCCAGGTATCAGGAAAGACTTGTGTAGCGGATGCACCAGATTTCAACTCCTGCAGTCTGGATTCGCCCTGAATATAGGCTAAATCGCTTGCACGCTGATAACGAAGCTGTTCGGTAATTGCTGGTGCAACTGAGTCAAATGGCAAAAGCGTCGCATCAACATGACTGTTCTTGCGAACTACAACCAACCGAGTATCAGATAACTCTAAGACCTGGCTGTTCAGTTCCTGATTCAATACATCATCAGAAAATGCCGCTTTCACAACCTCCTGGTTTTCAGCTATACCACTGCCACCGCTGCGGGTAAATTTCCCAGAGGTTTTAATATCTAAGCCCAATGTTTCAGCGGCAATATCAAGTGTTTCGGGATTCTCATAGGTCAGATTCGCCAATTCTTCAGCTTTATCGTAAAACTGTCGTTCAGCTTGTTGACGTTTATATTGCTGCTCAACTTTCTCTTTTACATCTGCAAACTCTACATTGCTGGATTGATCTATATCCGTTAATTGAATGATGTGATAACCAAACTCCGTTTTAACAGGTTCAGAGATATCACCAACATTCTCTAAAGCAAACACTGCTTCTTCAAAAGCCGGCTCCATCACATCACGCTGAATAGCCCCTAAATCACCACCTGAAGCTGCCGAACCAACATCGACCGAATAGGTTTCTGCCAACTCTTCAAAGGTTTGACCTTCTTCAAGTTTGGTTTGAATTTCAGCGAGGATCTGCTCTGATTCTTCATTATCTTCGATTAAGATGTGACTGGCGCGGCGCTGTTCTGGCCCCACAAACTGTGCTTTGTTATCAACATAATATTGCTGCAACTGTTCTTCACTCACTTCAACCTGTGTTGAAATGTCATCAAGTGACAGTTCCAGATAATCAAGAGAGATTTGTTCCGGTGAAGTAAAGCTTGATTGGTTGGCATCAAAGAAACCACGTACATCTGCTTCATCAACTTCGGTGTCATCAAGAAAATCTTCCAGCTTGACTACGCCAAAGGCAATTTCGCGCTGTTGATTTTCCAGTTTTAACAATCTTTCTACCTCAACCTCTGAGACCAGGGTACTGCCCTCTACACTCTGGATAAGCTGTTGGCCCAAAAGATCATCACGCAAGCTGGCTTCATATGAGGTGGGAGTGAAGCCCGCTCTGGCGAGAACCATTTGATATTGTTCGCTATCAAAGGTGCCATCACGTTGAAATGCAGGGGTTTGCTGAATGAACTGGGCAATTTGACGGTCACTTATCCGAAGACCAAGTTCATCAGCAGCAGAGCGGATAAGTTGTTGGTCAATCAAATCATCGAGGACGACATAACGAATTTCAGCGTTATCAAACATCTCGGGATTGAATTCTTCGCCCATCATTTGCCGCATTTGATCACGATAACGCTGAACAGCTTCTAATAAGGCTGTTTGGGTGACTTCTTCACCATTAACTTCTGCAACGATGGTATCAGTTGGTCCGGAGACATAAGAATTCACCCCCCAAAGTGCAAACGGAATGCTGATTAAGCCAACAATAAACCAAGCAATCCAACCTTGGGCGCGATCACGTATGAAATGCAACATAGGAGTGAACCTTCTTCACGAGTGTGGGTTAATTTAAGCAAAAAAAAAGGCGCATAGAATGCGCCCTTCTTTTGTATTGGCGGAGCGGACGGGACTCGAACCCGCGAC